>JAADCO010000162.1 GCA_013154385.1 Thermodesulfobacteriota bacterium | reverse complement strand
CCTGCAGCCGCAGATGGACGAGGCGATGCTTCCTGACGGGACCATGGTCAGCCTCGATGATGATTCCGTGAGCACGACCTGTGCCACCTGCAACGACGGCGGATCTCATCATCGTCCCCCCTGCGATCACGACTGCAGGCCCGTGCCCGCTCCGATGACGGCCATCCTCGTCGGTCTGGGGCTCGGTGGCGTCGTTGGTTGGCGTCGTCTGAAAGGCAGGAAGTAAGCGCCCAATCGGTTTCCTTCTCGGAAAATGATGGGGCCGGCCCGCGGGCCGGCCCCTTTTTGTTTCAACGGGTGGCTTCGGGGGCGAGGCGGAGGACGTGAAGGCGATATCTGCCGCGAAGCACCTCCTCTTCCGAAAGATAGGGCGTTTCCACCACCGCGAGATGTTTCCCCGAAGCGGAAAGGGCCAGATGAAAGAAGCAAGGCCCTTCGGTGGGATAGTAGGCGTGGAGTGAACCTTCCCGCGCGTCGAAGACGAAGACCCCGAACTGATGACGCTTCTCGAGGCTGCGCCTGCTGGCCCCGGCGGCGACGGCCAGCCAGCTCCCGTGGGCGTCCGTGGCCAGCCCCTGGAACCGGAAATCCATGCCGAAGCGCCATTTAATGCGGCGCGGCGGAGCGATGGCAAAGAGCATGTTGGCCTGCGGATGCGGCCCGGCCGGGCGATTCACCGCCAGGGGCATCCCGTAGGGGATGCTCGAGGGCCCCGTCACCACGTAAGCCGCACCGTCCGGGGCGAAAAGGCCGTAGCTCACGTGGGCGGAGACGGGTATCCCGCCGATGTTGAGCGGAGCCCCCAGAGAGAGGACGTGCGCCACGCGGCGGGCTTCGAGATCGAAGAAGATGGCCCGCCCGTCGCTCGTGCCCACCAGGGCCAGACGCCCGTCGGGAGAAAGCGAGACGGATTCCCACACGAAGACGCGGTCGAAGTGCGGTTTCAGCGGCGGGATCTCGTAGCGCCAGATCTCGCGCCCGCTTTCGGCGGAAAGCAGGTAGAAGGTGCCCGGTCGCAGGGGATAGTCCCGGGGCATTTCATCCGAGGGCACGGTGGAGACGAGACCGAGGAAGCGGCCCCGTTCGTCTGCATCCGCGTAGATCAGGGTGAGAAGCGCCGGGCCATCTGCGGGCCAGGCCCAGCGCACCTCGCCCGAGGGGCGGAGCCGCCACACCCGCGAGAGGCGAAGCCAGCTTCCCGCCTTCCGGTCGAACCAGGAATGGATCCCGAGGACCAGGAGGTCCCCGTCGGGGAGGACCTCGAGCCGATAACACCCCGGTTGCTTGTAGATGCCGAAGACGTCGCCCTTTTCCGGTGGTTCTCCGGGCCGGAGGTCGTCGGCCAGGCGGAAGCGCCAGAGCTCGGCGCCGGTGTCCTTCCTCAGCGCGTAAACGTAGCCGTCGGGGCTCTGTTCTGCGGCGTAGAGGACTTCGCCGTCGCGGGAAAAGGCAAGGCGCTTGACCATGGCCTCGGGAAACCGCTTCTCCCAGAGCACGCGGCCGCTTTCCACCTCGAGCAGGAGGAGCCGCCCGAGGAAGGTGCCCACGGCAAGATGCTTTTCATCCGGAGAGAAGGCCAGAAAGGCGTCCGGGAAGTGCCCGGCGCGGGCGTAGAAGGAAACGTCTTCAAGGGGCCTGACGTGGAGGAGTTCAAGCCCCGGCACCTTCACCCCGGCCCATCCCGCCGACGGGCCGAGGAGCAGGACCCAGAGGATCAGGATGAAGGTCAGGAGCCCAGACGATAGTGCTTGCGAATGGGTTTTAGCACCTTCCACCGGCAACGCACTCCCTTGGCAAAGGTGACCAGGTCTCCGGGTTCGATCATCAGGCGCGTGCCGTCATCGAGGGTCACTTCCACCTGCCCTTCGAGCACGTAGAAGGTCTCCTCCTCGTCGTAGACCCAATCGAACTCGCTTTCCTCCTTTTCCCAGATGGGCCAGGAGGAGACGCCAAGCTTTTCGAGCTCCTCGGGGCTCGGTTTCTTCTTCTTGACCTTTTCCATGAGCCGACCTCCTAGAGCCAGTTTCGGGCCAGGGCGTAAAGACCCCGCAGCCCTTCAAGGTAGAGTATCTCCTGAAGATAGAGCCAGAAGAGAACTTTGGCCACCAGGACCAGGGCGGAGACGAGGAGAAAGGCGCCGGCAACCCATTTCTCCCACCGCGGCCAGATGAGCCTGCGCGGCGGCGGAGGAGCCAGGGGATCGAACCCGCGGGTGAGCAAGCTGTCCGAGAGGTCTCGCGCCCTCCTCACCGCGCCCGCCAGCACGGGAAGGGGGACGGAGAGCTCGGTTTGCACGGTGGTGCGCAAGCCGCAGCGCAGGGGACGATAGCCCTTGAGCCTCAGGGCCGTCCTCACGGTCTTGAACTCCTCGGTGATCACCGGGAGGAAGCGGATGGCCGAGACCGCAAGGAAGGAGAGGCCGCGCGGTACGGGCAGGCGGGTGAGGGCGTAGTAGAGCTTGTCCACCGAGGTGGAGAGACAGAGGGCCAGGCCGGCGAACATCCCCGCATTGAAGCGCAGGGACTGGACGGCCCCGTAATAGAGCCCCTGCAGATAGACGGGAAGGCCGCCGAAGGCCACGCCGTGGAATTCGAAGGGAGGCACGAGATAGAAGACCACCGTGCGCGGGAAGTTCTGATAGAAGAGCGCCTGGCTGAACATCACGCCCCAGGTGGTGAGCACGGCCATGAGGAGGGCCATCTTCAAGTGCGAAGGCCTGGGTTTCGCCCAGAGAAGGAGGAGAAAGGAAAATACGCAGAGCCCGAGCAGGGTGAACCATTGGTCCAGGGTCACGGCCAGAAACGAGATCGCCAGGATGAGGAGGAGTTTGGTGCGCGGGTCCAGGTCTCTCATCCCGGGTCAATTTATCCGTTTTGTCCGGTTCGGGCTAGAGATGGAGGTCGTAGGCCTTGGTGGTGAAGTTGGCGGGGATGGTGATGGTCAAGGGCTGGGGCGCAGCGACCTTCCGGGTGAGGAAGGTGAACCTCACGCGGGTGCGTAGCTGGGGGATCTTGAGGGAGATCTCCCGCAAGTGGTCGGCCTCCCATTCGTAGCGGAACCTCGCCAGTTCCCTTTGGCGGGCGAGGACGAGCTCCCTGAGGATCCCCTCCGGGGAGAAGACCGCGCGCGCCCGGAAGCCGTCTTCGAAACGAAAGTGCACCTCGACCTCGTCCCTCACGCGGAAGGCCTCCTCCACCTTCCATTCGTCGGGGATGGCGCCCAGGGCCAGGAGCCCCCAGTTGTTCGTCCACTCCGGCGGCGGCGTGCGCAGGAAGAAGATCAGGACCTCCTGCTTGGGGACCACGACCAGGGTGGCGGTGTTTCCGCGGAAAAGGGTCTGGAAGATGGACCAGCCGAAGGGGGAGAGGGCCTCGGTGTAGATCCCCTCGCGGGTGATGAAGTAGAAGAGCCGGCCCTCCTGTTCCCCGCCGGGATAGTGCACCTCAAACCGCGCGGTCCCCTTGAGGGCCGGAGGGGGAGAGCCCTTCGGCGGCTGATAGGAGACCGGCACCCGCGGGGCGCAGGAAACCAGGATGAGGACTATGAGCAGGAGAGCTTGGCGCACAGCTTGTTTATCTTCTCTTCCAGTCTCTGGCGGTCTTTTTTCCGTTTGGCCAGGTTCAGGGCCTCTTTGTAAGCCTTCAGGGCCTCGCGGTCGCGTCCCAGGGCGAGGAGGATGTCGCCGTGGTGTTCGTGAATGATGGGGTCGTCGGGAGCGAGCTTGATGGCCCTTTCGATGAGCTTGAGGGCCTCCTTCAGCCGGCCCTTGCGATAGTAGACCCAGGCCAGGCTGTCCACGATGTAGCCGCTGTCGGGTTTGGCCTCAAGCGCCTTCTTCACGTATTCCTCCGCGCGGTCCAGGTCGCGGTTGAGATCAGCCAGGGTGTAGCCCACGAAGTTGAGGAGGGTGGGGTTGTCGGGGTCCTTCTCGAGGAACGGCTCGACGATCTTGAGGGCCTCTTCCTCCCGCCCCAGACACACGAGGAGCAGCCCGGCGGAGATGGCCAGCTCTTCGTCGTCGGGGAACTTTTCGAGCCCTTCCTTGACGAAGGCGTATCCCCGCTCGCAGTCGTCCAGGTCCTCGAAGACCGAACCCGCCAGCAGATAGAGGTCTCGATCATCGGGGTTCTGGGCCAGCGCGCGGCGCAGGAGGGCCTCTATCCGGTCGGGGTCCTTGAGGAGGACGGCAAGCCTCCTGATGGCCAGAGTGAAGACCTCGGATTCCGGGGGGATGTTCTCGTAAGCGTGGACGGCCTCCTCGGTGCGGCCCTCCCTCTCGAGCGTCACCCCCAGGTAGAACCAGGCCGTGTAGTTCTCCGGGTCGTTTTCCACGATTTCCCGCAGGATCTTCTCCGCTTCTTTGGGGCGGTTGAGGTCGAGGAGGATCAGGGCCTTGCGGAGGAGGAGGCGGGGGTTTTCGCCCATCCGGTTCTCGAGCTCATCGAGGACCTTGAGCGCCTCCTCGAAGCGGTTTTGCCTGAGGTAGAGGCGCAGGAGGGCCTCGTAGAGATGGAAGGCCTCGGGGTTTTCCTTGAGACCGCGCTGATAGAGCTCTTCGGCCTCCTTGAAGGCGCCGATCCTTTCCAGGAACTCCCCGTATTCGATGATGACTTCCTGGGAATCGGGCTTGAGCTCGAGGGCCTTTTCGTAGGCCTTCTTGGCCTCGTCGAAGCGGCCGGCTTCGCGATAGAGTCGGGCAAGCTCCAGCCAGAGGAAGGCGTTGTCCGGCTTCTTCTGGATGAGTCTCTCGAAGGTCTTGATGGCCCCGTCCAGGTTTTTCTCCTTGAGGTAGATGGTGGCGAGCACCGAAAGGGCCTTGTGGTCTTCGGGGGATATCTCAAGGAGCCTTTCGAGGGTTTCGATGGCGCGCGCCGTGCGCCCTTGCGCCAGGTAGATCTTGGCCAGGAGAAAGAGCGTCTCCTTGTCTTCCGGGTTTTGCCGCAACAACTGCTGGGCCTGTTCGATGGCCTCCTCGTAGCGGCCCTGTTCGGCGTAGAGACGGATCAGCTCCCGTCTCGGGGTGACGGCCTCGGGGTCGCATTTCACCACCCGCTCCATGGCCTTGATGGCCTCGTCCAGAGAGCCCTGGAGGATGAGGTACTCTCCGCGCAGGAAGTGATAGTAGGTGTCCGCCCGGGAACAGCTCGACAGCGCGGTTACGGGAATGGAAAGGAGGAGGAACCCAAGGCTAAGAACCTTCAAGGGCCAGAGGATAGTTTTCTGCATCTGGAAGCCTCTCTTTGAGATACTTGCGCAGCTTCTTGAGGAGCCGCTCTTCGATCTGTCTAACCCTTTCGCGGGAAATGCCAAATCGTTGCCCGATTTGCTGGAGGGTCAAGGGTTCTTCAGCCAGCAGTCGCTCGTAGAAGATGACCCGCTCCTTGTCCTTGAGGTCCTTCCCGAATTCGTCAAGTATCTTGCGCAGCCTGCTGAGCACCTCGTGCTTGGCCACCTGATCTTCCACCCGCGCGCTGGGGTCCGCCAGGAAGTCCCGGTGGAGCTCGTCGGAGTCGTCCTTGATCGGGGCGTCCAGGCTTATTTCCGCGGCGCTCATGCGCTGTTCCATCTCGATGACGTCTTCCTCCCGCACGTTGAGGCGCTTCGAGATGAGCTTGGGTGCGGGCTCAAAGCCCATGGCGTCCAGGCGTTCCTTCTCCTTGCGCAGGTTGTAGAAGAGCTTGCGCTGGGCTTGGGTGGTCCCGATCTTTACCAGGCGCCAGTTGTCCATGATGAACTTCAGGATGTAGGCCTTGATCCAGAAGGACGCATAATAGGAAAACTTGACCCCTCTGTAAGGATCGAACTTTTTGACCGCTTGCATGAGCCCCACGTTACCCTCTTGGATGAGGTCGAGGAAGTTCTGCATCCAGAACTTCTGGAAGTCGAGGGCGATCTTGACCACCAGCCGCAGGTTGGAGGTTACCAGGCGGTAGGCGATGCGGGGATCACGGGTCTTGTAGTATTCCTTGGTGAGCTTTTCCTCCTCCTCGCGCGTGAGCAGGGGATACTTGCTGATCTCCTTGAGATACTGCTGCAGCGGGTCGAGAAGGACCGGAGTGCTCTCCTCCTTGGGAAGCGCCGGAAGGGTGAGTTCTTCCTGTTGCTTCTTCTTCGCGCGGGTCTTTCGCGTGCGCTTCTTCTTCGCTGAAACCTCCTTCGGAGGTTCCTTGTCTTCTTCGATCTCTTCGATGATTTCCGGCTCGATGACCTCCGGTTCGACGACTTGATCCCGGGTTTCCGGGTCCTTCACCTTCATCCCCTCCGTCCTCGTCTCCTTCTTGCTCATGTCCACTCCTTAAGCCGCATCTTTTATCGGGCGCCAGCCGCGTTTCCGGAGATAGACCTGGATGGCGGCGATGGCCGCCGGCGTCACTCCGGAGATCCGCAGGGCCTGCCCCAGGGAGCGGGGCCTTATGCGGGAGAGCTTCTCCCTGATCTCCGTGGACAGCCCCGGAATCTCCCAATAGTTCAGGTCCTCCGGAAGCAGCATGGCCTCCCAGCGCTTGAACCTCTCTACCTCTTCCTGTTGCCGTTTCACGTAGCCTGCATATTTGGTCTCGATTTCGATTTGTTCACGCACTTCTTCTGGCAGCCGGGCCAAAAAGCTAAATCTCTTCTCCAGCGCGTAAAGAGGGACCTCCGGACGTTTGAGGAGCTCAAAGAGAGAAAGAGGCTGCTTGAGGGGGCTTGATCCGAGTTCCAAGAGAAGGGGGTTTATCTCTTCGGGTTTGACGCGGATCTTCTTCAATTCCTCCAGGGCCTTTTCGATGAGGGCCTTTTTCTGCTTGAAACGCGCGTAACGTTCCTCGCTCACCAGTCCCAACCGGTAGCCGAGTTCGGTCAGCCGCAGGTCGGCGTTGTCCTCGCGCAGCAACAGGCGGTACTCCGCCCTGGAGGTGAACATCCGGTAGGGTTCTTTGGTCCCCTTGGTCACCAGGTCGTCGATGAGGACCCCGATGTAGGCCTGAGAACGGTCGAGGATGAAGGGTTCCTCCTCGCGCACGTATCGGGCGGCGTTGATGCCCGCGATGATGCCCTGCGCCGCGGCTTCTTCGTAGCCCGAGGTGCCGTTGATCTGGCCCGCCAGGAAGAGCCCCTTTATGAGCTTGGTCTCCAGGCTGGGCTTGAGCTGGATGGGGTTCACGTAGTCGTATTCGATGGCGTATCCCGGGCGCATGATCTCGGCCCGCTCGAGCCCCTCGATGGAGCGCACGAGGGCCCATTGCACGTCTATGGGCAGGCTGGTGCTGATCCCGTTGGGATAGACCTCGACCGTGTCCAGCCCCTCCGGTTCGAGGAAGATCTGATGGCGCTCGCGATCCGGGAAGCGGAAGACCTTGTCCTCAATCGAAGGGCAGTAGCGGGCGCCAACGCCTTCGATGATGCCGGTGAAGAGGGGAGAGCGATCCACGGCCCCGCGAATGATCTCGTGCGTCCTTTCGTTGGTGTAGGTGATGAAGCAGGGGACCTGCGGCAGGGGAGGGCGCTTGCCCTGGTTTTCGAAGGAAAACAGAGGCGGAGGCACGTCGCCCCATTGGACCTCGAGCCGAGA
Organism: Thermodesulfobacteriota bacterium; assembly: GCA_013154385.1. Lineage (GTDB taxonomy): Bacteria > Desulfobacterota > Thermodesulfobacteria > Thermodesulfobacteriales > Thermodesulfatatoraceae > JAADCO01. Next base: position 9,505 of record JAADCO010000162.1, on the reverse strand, counting down.
GTAGTCTATGGTGCGCCCGTCGAGCCGCGGGCACGTGCCGGTCTTCAGGCGACCCATCTCGAACCCGAGCTCCTTGAGGCACTCGGAGAGCTTGTTCGAGGGCGGATCGCCCATGCGGCCTGCGGGAAAGTTCTTGAGCCCGATGTGGATGAGCCCCCGGAGGAAGGTGCCCGTGGTCACCACCACGGCGCGCGCCTGAAAGACCTCTCCGATGGAGGTCTCCACCCCCATGACGCGTCCGTCCTTGACCAGGATCCGATCCACCATGCTCTGTTTTACCGTGAGACGGGGGGTGCGTTCCAGGAGTTCCTTCATGTAGGCCTGGTAGCGCCAGCGGTCGGCCTGGGCCCTGGTGGCCCTGACGGCGGGCCCCTTGCGGGTGTTTAGGCGGCGGAACTGGATGCCGGTCTTGTCTATGGCGCGGCCCATCTCCCCGCCCAGGGCGTCTATCTCCTTGACCAGGTGGCCCTTGGCCAGCCCGCCGATGGCCGGATTGCAGGACATGGCCCCGATGCGGTCCAGGTTGATGGTGAGGACTAGGGTCTCGCAGCCGAGACGGGAGGCCGCCAGCGCAGCCTCTATTCCCGCGTGTCCAGCCCCGATAACGATGACGTCGAACTTCTGCGGATAGATAGCCATGGTGTTTTCAAGATACTACGCCCCTTCCATTTTTCACTTTTTCGCTTGAGTCGTCCCGCTTCATGGCCGAAAATAATCTTAACGAAACATCCGAGGTGATGTGATGAAGATCTATCCGCGTATCATACCCGAAAATGCAAATTCTGGTCAAAAGAAATCCCCTCAGCAAGCAAAAGAAAATTTCGGTGCCGTTTTTGAGCGAGTTTTGCGCTCAAAAGTCGAAGAATCTTCGTCTGTCTCCGCAAGCAATCTGGATTCCATTTCTCCTGAATTGTCGCGCCTCGTGGACAAGATCCTGGACGATCTGGAGAGCCTGCTCTCCTCCGGAGCCGACGAAGAGGCGGCCCGCCGCGTGCGCGAAGGGGCCCTCGCCCTCTTTCAGGAGATCTCCTCCGTTTCCGCCGGGCCTTCGCGGGATCTCCTCGAAGAGGTGGCCCTTCTCGGGGTGGTGGAGGCCGAGAAAAGACTTTCTTGAACCTTCGGCACGCTCTGCTATGGTTTAGGGCGTGCGTAAGGAAGAGCTTTTCCTTCTCATCAAGGACGATCTTTCCCGCATCGAAGAAGTCCTCAAGCGGAACTTCGCTTCCTACATTCCGTTCATCAACGAAGTCAGCCAATACATCCTCTTTGCCGGCGGCAAGAGGCTGCGGCCCCTTCTCACGGTCCTCTGCGCGCGTTTGTGCGGGGCCGAAAGAGACGCCTATCGCCTCTCCGTGCTCTTCGAGTATCTGCACGCCGCCACCCTCCTTCACGACGACGTGATCGACAGCGCGGCCTTTCGTCGCGGTCGCCGCGCGGCCCATCACATCTGGGGGAACCAGGCGGTCATCCTGGTCGGAGACTTCCTCTACTCCCGCGCCATTCGCATCGCGGTGGAGGAGGGCAACATGGACGTGCTCGACGTGGTCTCCCGCACCACCATCCTCATGAGCGAGGGCGAGATCCTCCAGCTCCTCAACTGCGACAACGTGGAGATCACCGAGGACGAGTATCTCGAGGTCATCTATCGCAAGACCGCGGCCCTCATCTCCGCGGCCTGTGAAACCGGGGCCATCTTCGCCAACAAGGATTCCTGGCATCGGGAGGCCCTCCGGGACTTCGGCACCTATCTGGGCTACGCCTTTCAGATCACCGACGATCTCCTGGACTATCTCGGCGTCTCCGGCGAGACGGGAAAGGACGTGGGCAACGACTTCAAGGAGGGAAAGGTCACCCTCCCCCTCATCGTGGCCCTCGAACGAGCCGACGGGGACGACCGCAAGCGGCTCCTTTCCCTGATCAAGGAAAGCGAGCCCACGCCCGAGGGGTTCAACGAGGTCTGCCGGCTGATCGAGAAATACGACGGGTTCAACCACACCCGCCGGCGCGCGGAAGAGTTCGTGGAAAAGGCCCTTTCCTGTCTCGGCCGTTTCCCCTCTTCGGAGCCCCGTAATCTCCTGGAGGGGATCACCCGTTACGTGCTCACGCGCCGTCACTAAGGTTTTGCGAAAATCCCGATTTGTTGCTAGTAAGCGAGTAATCCGTCCAAAGGAGGTCCGCGATGCGTTTACTGTTGGTTCTCCTCATGAGCGTCTTTTTGGTGACTCCGGCCCTGGCGGCTGAGCCGATCAAGATCGGGGCCCTCTTTGCCCTTTCCGGCCCGGCGGCCTTCATCGGCACGCCGACCAAGCTCGTGGCGGAGATGACCGTGGCCGAGATCAACAAGCAGGGCGGCATCAACGGGCGCCCCATAGAGCTCGTCATGGCCGATACCGAGGGCGATCCCACCAAGGCGGTGATGGCCGTGAAGCGCCTCATCGAGGTGGACAAGGTCGTGGCCCTCATCGGCCCCACGCGCACGGGAACGGGCATGGCCATCAAGCCCATTGTCGAGCGCGCGAGGATTCCTATCGTTATGACCGTGGGGGGAGATCCGGTGATCATGGAAGGGGGGCGCTACGGCACCGCGCGCTACATCTTCAAGGCCCCGCAGCGGTCTTCCACCGCGGTGCGCAAGATCTACATCTACCTCCAGAAGAAGGGCCTGAAGAAGGTGGCCATCCTCACGGCTTCCGACGGCTTCGGTCAGGACGGGCGCCGCTGGCTGAAAAAGCTCGCCCCGGAATACGGCCTGACCATCGTCGCTGAAGACACCTTTCACCCCTCGGACACGGACATGACGGGCCAGCTCAGGCGCCTCATGAAACACGACCCGCAGGTCATCATTTGCTGGACCATCGGCCCTGCGGGCGCCATCGTGGCCAAGAACGTCCGCCAGTTGGGCATCAAGGTGCCGCTCTTCCAGTGCCACGGTCTTCCCGGCCCCAAATACATCGAACTCGCCGGAAAGGCCGCCGAAGGCAACCTCATGCCCTCCACCAAGCTCATGGCCTGGCAGGAGCTGCCGGACACCGACCCGCAGAAGCCGGTCATCGCCCACTTCGTGAAGCTCTACAACGAAGTCTACGACCTCGACCGGAAGTTCCCCATCAACACCCACTCCGGCTACGCCTGGGACGCCGTGAACCTGCTGGTCACGGCCATGAAGAAGGCCGGTCCCCATCCCCAGAAGATTCGCGACGAGCTCGAACGCATCAACGGCTACGTGGGTGTTTCCGGCATCTATCGCTTGAGCCCCCAGGATCACTGCGGTCTCGGGGTTGACTCCATGATCATCGTGCGGATCGAGGACGGTCAATGGCATCTCGAGGACTATTGAAGCTGCTCGTCTTCGACTGCGACGGCGTGCTTTTCGATTCGCGGGAGGCCAACCGGGCTTACTACGAGACCATTGCCAAGGCCCTGGGCAGGCCTCCCCTCACGCCGGAAGAGTTCCGCGTGGTGCACATGCAAACGGCGGAAAATTCCGTGCGCTATCTCTTCCGTGACCAGCCCCACCTGATCGAAAAGGCCCTGGACTTCCAGCGCCGCCTGAACTACGAGGACTTCCTCCATCTCATGAAGCCCGAACCCGGGTTGGCCGAGCTCATCGAAAGCGTGCGTCCTCCGCTGAAGACCGCCATCTCCACCAATCGGACCACCACCATGGGGCGTCTGCTCGAGATCTTCGGCCTCGAACCCTACTTCGACCTGGTGATGACGGCCCTGGACTCTCCGAAACCCAAGCCCCATCCCGAAGCCCTCACCGTCATCCTCGACCATTTCGGCGTGAGACCCGAAGAGACCCTCTACGTGGGTGATTCCGAGGTAGACTACAACCTTACGCGGGCCGTGGGGGTGCCCTTGGTGGCCTTCAAGAACCCCGAACTGCCTGCGGAGTACCACGTTTCGAGTTTTGCCGAGCTTCGGCAATTACTGCAGGAGATGGGTGTCCCTTAATGTTCAGACGGTTCATTTTTTACTTCTTCCTGCTCATCCTTTTCATCAGCATCTACTTTGCCTACACCTCCGTCACCTTCACGACCAAGGTCCTCGATTCCATTGCGGCCCAGGAGGCCACGCGCCTGGTGGCCATGGCCCTTGAGGAGGGGAACGTCCTCGACGAGCGGGTGCTCAACCGCCTGCGGAAACTGCTCGGCGGAGAGGTCTTCGTCTACAGCAAGTCCGGGGCCCTCCTTGCCTCCACCTACAAGGGCTCCCTGCCCGAGGAGCTCAAGCAGCTCACGCCCGAGGACCTGGAGGCCCTGAAGCAGGGCCCGGTGGTGAAGAAGGTCTCCCTCGGGGGCCAGATCTATCGTCAGGTCCTCTTCGAAGCGCGCATCAGCAAGGAGATATCCTGCTACTTCGGCCTCCTCCTTCCCACCACCTTCGAACAGCGGGTGAAGCGGGAGCTCACCGTGGGCCTGGTTTACACCGCCTTCTGCGGCCTGGTGTTCATGGTGGTGGTGAGCTGGTTCCTGAGCCGTTCGGTGACCAAGCCCCTGGAGGAGCTGGCAGCGGTGGTGCGCAAGATGGGCGGCGGGAGCTTTCCGGGGAAGGTGCCGGTGAAGGGCCCGCCGGAGGTGCGCGCCCTGGCCCAGGCCTTCAACGAGATGACGGAAAGGCTCCAGGAATACCAGCAACGTCTGATAGAGAGCGAGCGTATGGCCACCGCCGCGCAGCTCGCCGCCAGCATGGCCCACGAGATCAAGAACCCGCTCACCAGCCTGCGCCTGGCGGCGGAGCTCCTCTGCACCCTGCTTGCGGATCAGCCCGAGCTCGCCAAGCGGGCCGAGGTCATCCTGCGCGAGGCCACCCGCTTGGAAAACATCGTGCAGAACATGCTCAAGCGCACGCGGCGCCTCGACCTCCATCTCCAGGAGACGGATCTCAACAAGCTGGCCCAGGAAGTCGTGGAAAGCGCTTCCTATCAGATCAAGGCCCGCGGGCAGATGGTCTCCCTCGAGCTCGCCGAAAACCCCGTGGTGGCCTGGGCGGACCCGGAGAAGATCAAGCAGGTCATCTGGAACCTCCTCAACAACGCCTCGGAGGTCACGCCCAAGGGCGGGCTCATCAAGATTCGCACGGAAGAGGTGGACGACGACCGGGTGGCGGTCATCATCGAGGATTCCGGCCCCGGGGTGCCGGAGGACAGGCTCAAGGAGCTCTTCAAGCCCTTCTACACCACCAAGCCCGAAGGCACGGGGTTGGGGCTGGCCATCAGCCGGCAGATCATCCTCCTCCACGGCGGAGAGCTGATACTCGAGAACCGCGAGGAAGGTGGCGCCAGGGCCAAGGTCATCTTGCCGCGGCCCCGGCCTCAAGAACGATCTGAAGACTGAGCTCGCACGCGCGCACGAGATCCTTGAGGGGCAGGTACTCCTCGGTGGAATGGACGCGGCGCATGCCCGTGCCCAGGATGACGCACGGCAACCCGCGCCCGTTGAAGATGTTGGCGTCAGAGCCCCCTCCGGTGGCCGAGATCTTGAGCTTTCGGCCCAGACGCCGCGCGGCTTCGAGGGCAAGCCTCACTACCTGGTGATCCTCGGGCACGTGCATGAGGGGATAGTCCTGCTCGCGGGAAAAGGAGACCTGCGGGCGGTCCTTTCCGGGCTCCCTCTCGGCCTCGACGATCTCCTCGAAGGTGCTGCGGATGTGTTCCCATTCCTCTTCGAGCTTCAGATGGTTGTGACTGCGCACCTCACCGAGGAGTTCCACCTCCTCCGGCACGATGTTGGTGGCGGTCCCCCCGCGGATGATGCCGATGTTGGCGGTGGTCTCGTGGTCTATGCGGCCGAGCCTCACCAGGGAGACGGCCTTGCCCGCCAGGGTGATGGCGTTGATCCCGGCCTCGGGGTTGAGCCCGGCGTGGGCCGCCAGCCCGAGGACCTTTATCTGGAAACGGATGGCCTCCGGCGCGCGGTTGATGAGCTCGTCCGGGTCCTCGCTGTCCAGGGCGTAGCCGAAGGGCGCGTCTACCAGGCGATAGTCCAGGTGTTTGGCCCCGAGGAGCCCGATCTCCTCGCAGGTGGTGATGACGAATTCCAGCGGATAGCGGAGCCCCTTCTCTTCGAGCACGTGGAGGATCTCGAGGAAGATGGCGAGAGCGCTCTTGTCGTCCGCCCCGCAGATCGTGCGGCCGTCACTGCGAAAGACGCCGTTTTCCAGCCTGATCCGCGGATTCTCCGTGGGTTCCACGGTGTCCATGTGCGCGGCCATGAAGAGGAGCGGGGAGCTCGTCTCCTCCGGATACTTGACGATGAGGTTTCCCACCTCGGAGCCGGTCTTTGAGGCCGAATCGTCGAAGAGGCATCTCGCCCCCAGGGCCTCGAACTTCTCCTGCAGATAGGAGGCGACCTTTCCTTCGCGCCGCGAAGGGCTCTCTATGTGGGCCAGATCGAGAAAGAAGCGGGAGAGACGTTCGACGTTGATCATCAGTAGCGAATTTCGAAGCTCTCAAACTCCCCACGATAGGGCTCTTCGATGACCTCCACGTGGGTGACCTTGGCCTGCGGGGAACCTACGTGGCACCAGCGGATCATCTCCTCGATCTTGTCCTCGTCCCCCTCGAAAACGGCTTCCACCCGGCCGTCGGGCAGGTTCCTCACCCAGCCGGTGATCCCCAGACGATCCGCCTGCTCTTTGGTGTAGGCCCTGAACCAGACCCCCTGAACGCGCCCAGAGATGTAAACGTGAACCCTTTTCTTGGCCATGTCCTCACCTCCTCCCGGTTTTTAAAGGAAACCGCGGCAAAGCTCAAGCATTTTTGCTCAAACCTTGAGGACCTTCCTCAAAGTGCGCAGTTCCTTGGGGGAAAGGGGGCGGATCTCCCCGGGTCGCAGGCCCCGGAGGGCGAGCGGGCCGAAGGCCAGCCGCTTGAGCTTGAGCACCGGATGCCCGATGGAGGCAAAGAGCTTGCGCACCTCCCTCTTGCGCCCCTCTCCCACGACCACCTCGTAAGTGCTCGTGTGCGGCCCCTTCCCCTTGAGGCGGATGGCTTTGGGATAGACGCGTCTTCCCTCGACTTCTATGCCCTCCTCGAGCAACCGCTTGATGGCCGCCGGCGAGGGATGCCCCTTCACCGTGGCCTCGTAGAGGCGTTTGATCCCGTAGCGGGGATGCAGCAGGCGGTTGGCGAGCTCCCCGTCGTTCGTGAGAAGGAGGAGCCCCTCGGTGTCGGCGTCGAGGCGCCCCACGGGAAAGACGCGGTAGGGGAGCCTCTTCAAGAAGCTCGCGATGGTCGGGCGTCCGTGGGGATCGGAGAGCGCCGTGAGATAGCCCGCCGGCTTGTAGAAGAGATAGTAGACCTTGGGGGCCGGACGCACGGGTTTTCCGTCAACGGCGATCTCCTGCCTCTCCGGGTCCACCTTCTGCCCGACTTCCTTCACCACGGCGCCGTCCACGGTGACCCGGCCCGCGCGGATGAGCTCGTCGGCCTTGCGTCTCGAGGCCACCCCGGCCTCAGCCAGGTATTTGTTCAGTCGCACTTCCGCCATATCCAGTAAGGTGCTTTCGGTTTTCCCTCGGATCAAGGGGGATTATACTCTGCCCAGCGCGTGGTGCTCCCACAAGCTTCGGAAAGGAGGAAGGGATGAGACTTTCACGCTACTTCTTGCCCACTCTTCGCGAAGATCCGGCGGAGGCCGAGGTCGTCAGCCACAAGCTCATGCTGCGCGCCGGCATGATCCGACGCCTGGCCTCCGGCATCTATAGCTTCTTGCCGCTCGGGCTTCGCGCCCTGCGCAAGGTGGAAAAGATCGTGCGGGAGGAAATGGACCGGGCCGGAGCCCTCGAGGTGCTCCTTCCCCTGGTGCAGCCGGCTGAGCTCTGGCGCGAGACCGGGCGCTGGGACCACTTCGGAAAGGAGCTCCTGCGCTTCAAGGACCGGAAAGACCACGACTTCTGCCTCGGGCCCACCCACGAAGAGGTGATCACCGATCTGGTGAGGCGGGAGGTCCGTTCCTATCGCGATCTTCCCCTGATCCTCTACCAGATTGCCACCAAGTTCCGCGACGAGATCCGGCCCCGCTTCGGCCTCATGCGCGGCCGGGAGTTCATCATGAAGGACGCCTACAGCTTCGACGTGGACGATCAGGCGGCGGAGAAGAGCTATCGGCTCATGTACGAGACTTACGAGCGCATCTTCAACCGCTGCGGGCTCCGCTTCCGGGCCGTGCTGGCGGATACCGGGGCCATCGGCGGGAGCGAGTCCCACGAGTTCATGGTGCTTGCCGAGACCGGCGAAGACGTCATCGCTTCCTGCCCGAAGTGCGGCTACGCCGCCAACCTGGAGATGGCCGAGGCGGTGTCCCGGGAGGCCGAGGAGGACGAAGCGGAAAAGCCCCTAGAGAGGAAGGCCACGCCCGGGGTGAAGAGCGTGGAGGACGTGGCCGCCTTTCTCGGCGTGCCCGCGCGGAAGCTCGTGAAGACCCTGATCTATCTGGTTGACGGCCGGCCCGTGGCCATCCTCATCCGCGGGGATCACGAGCTGAACGAGGTCAAGCTCCGCCGCGCCCTGGGGGCCGAGCAGGTGGAGATGGCCGACGCCGAGACCGTCGAGCGGCTCACCCAGGCGCCGGTGGGGTTCGCCGGTCCGGTGGGGCTTTCCGGCGTGCGGGTCATCGCCGACCAGGCGGTCCGGGGGCTCAAGAACTTCGTCACCGGGGCCAACGAGGCCGACGCACACTACGTGAACGTCAATCATCCGCGGGACTTCGAGATCGAGGCCTTCTACGACCTGCGCAACGTCACCGAAGGGGACCTCTGCCCGCGCTGCGGCACCCCCCTCGAGTTGACCAGGGGCATCGAGGTGGGGCACGTCTTCAAGCTCGGGACCAAATACTCCGAGGCCATGGGCGCCACCTTCCTCGACGAGAAGGGCCGCGAAAGGCCGATGGTCATGGGTTGCTACGGGATCGGGGTCTCGCGCACCGTGGCCGCGGCCATCGAGCAGAACCACGACGAGCACGGGATCATCTGGCCCTTAAGCCTGGCCCCGTTCCAGGTGATCCTCCTCACCCTGGGGACGGACGAGGACCTGATGCAGGTCTCGGAAAACCTCTACCGCGCGCTCGAGGCCGAGGGGCTTGAGGTGCTCTGGGACGAACGCCCCGAACGCCCGGGGGTGAAGTTCAAGGACGCGGATCTCATCGGCATCCCCTACAAGCTCGTGGTGGGCAAGCGTTTCAAGAAAGAAGGGCAGGTGGAAGTCAAGGAGCGCCGAAGCGGAGAGACGCGCACCTTCTCCCCGGAGGAGGCGGTGAACTTCCTCAAGGACGAGGTGAAGAGCGCCCTTGGCCAAGGCTAAAGAGAGGCTCGACAAGATACTCGTGGCGCGCGGCCTGGCGGAGAGCCGGGAAAAGGCCCAGGCCCTCATCCTGGCGGGGGAGGTCTACGTCAACGGGGAGCGGGTGGACAAGGCCGGGACCAAAGTCCCGCTTGAGGCGGAGATCGAGGTGCGCGGCCGCGGTCTGCCCTACGTCTCGCGCGGCGGCCTCAAGCTGGAGAA
>JAADCO010000018.1 GCA_013154385.1 Thermodesulfobacteriota bacterium | reverse complement strand
GGCATCCTAAGAAACTGCGGCGCGCCTTCGAGCTCACCAAGCGCCACTTCAGAAAGGACGTGCTCGAAGAAATCCTGAGGGGTTGAAGATGAAGAACAAAGAGGTCGCAGAGATCTTCCGCAAGGTCGCGGCCCTCTTGGAAATAAAGGGCGACAACCCTTACCGCATCCGGGCCTATCAGCGGGCGGCGCAAAACATCGAGGCCCTCACCGTGGAACTCGAAGAACTGGCCGCCCAGGGGAAGCTCGAACGCATCCCCGGCATAGGCAAGGACCTCGCGCAGAAGATAAAGGAGATACTCGAGACCGGAACCCTCGAGAAGTACGAGGAACTCAAGCGCGAGATACCGCCCGAGCTCCTGAAGTTCCTGGAGATTCCGGGGTTTGGCCCCAAAAAGGCCAAGGTGGTCTACGAAACGCTCGGCATCAAGACCATCGAGGAACTGGAGAAGGCCTGCAAGGAGCACCGGCTCTCGCAGCTTCCGGGCTTCGGCCCGAAGACCGAAGAAAACATCCTGAAGGGCATCAGGCTCCTCAAACAGAAGAAGGGCCGTCTCCCCCTCGGGCTCGTCCTCCCCTGGGCCGAGGAGATCGTCTCCCTCCTCAAGAAGAGGAGCCCGGTGGACCGCATAGACATCGCCGGAAGCATCCGCCGGCGGCGGGAGACGGTGAAGGACATAGACATCCTGGTCACCTCGAAGGACCCCCTCAAGGTCATGGAGGTCTTCGTCTCCCTTCCCATGGTCGAGGAGGTCCTCCTGAAGGGCGAGACCAAGTCCAGCGTGCGCCTCAGATACGAGGGCATCCAGGTGGACCTGCGGGTGGTGGACCCGGTGTGCTACGGTGCGGCGCTTGCCTACTTCACCGGCTCCAAGGCCCACAACATCCGCATCCGGGAGCTCGGCGTCCAGCGGGGGCTAAAGATCAACGAGTACGGCATCTTTCGCGGGCAGGAACGCATCGGCGGCCAGGAAGAGGAGGAAGTCTTCGAAGCCGTGGGGCTCCCCTGGATCCCGCCGGAGCTCCGCGAGGACCGCGGGGAGATCGAAGCCGCCCAGGCCGGGCGCCTGCCGCGCCTCGTGGAATACGACGAGGTCATCGGCGACGCCCACGTCCATTCCAAATGGAGCGACGGGTCCTCCTCCATCGAGGAGATCGCGGCCTTCGCCCGCAAGCTGGGGCTCAAGTGGGTGGGGATCTGCGACCATTCGCAGGGCTTAAAGGTCGCCGGGGGCCTCCCGATAGAAAAAATCGGGGAGAAGAAAGAGGCCATCCGGAACTTCAACAAGCGCTCAAAGGACGTCAAGCTCCTGTGCGGCACGGAGGTGGACATCCTCGCCGACGGGAGCCTCGACTATCCGGATGAGGTCTTAAAGGAGTTCGACCTGGTCATCGCCTCCATCCACAGCGGCTTCAAGCAGGACGAACAGACCCTGACGGAGCGGATCGTCTCCGCCATGAAAAACCCCTTCGTCCACTGCATCGGACACCCCACGGGCCGGCTCCTGGGGGAAAGGGAGCCCTATCCGGTGAACATAGAAAGGCTCATCAAGGTGGCGGCGGAAACGAAGACCGCCCTTGAGATCAACGCCTACTACAAGCGGCTCGATCTTAACGACATCCACTCCCGCGCGGCCAAAGAGGCCGGGGTCAAGCTCCTCATCGGCACCGACGCCCACATCGTGGACCAGATGTCCTATCTTCACCTGGGTGTGGCCGTGGCACGCCGTGGCTGGTGCGAAAGGGATGACATCTTGAACACCTTGGATTACAAAGAGTTCCTGAACCACCTGAGAGAAATTACCGCATGGAAGCTAAAAGCTCGATCCTAAGTGCTCCCAAGACTCTCTGGCTCTCCCTCTCCATCTTTTTCGCCTCGCTCCTCTACCTCTACCATTCCGTGCTCTACAAACTCGTGCTCGACTGGTGGCACGATCCCAACTATTCCCACGGGCTCCTCCTTCCCTGGATCTCCCTCTACTTCGTGTGGCTGAAGAGGGAGGAGCTCGCCAGGGAGAGGATCGGTTCCAGCTGGTGGGGGCTCCTCCTCGTGCTCGCCGGGCTCTTCCTCTTCCTCCTCGGCTGGATCGCCGGGGAGCTCTTCACCCAGCGCTTCTCCTTCCTCGTGGTCCTCTACGGCGGGCTCGTCTTCCTCCTGGGCTGGCCGCTCGCGCGGAAGCTCCTCTTTCCGGTGGGCATCCTCGTTTTCACCATCCCCATCCCCTACGTCATCTACAACGCCCTCACCTTCCCGCTGAAGCTCTTTGCCACCAAGATGGCCACCAACCTCCTCCAGATGGTGGGGATCTCCGTCTATCGGGACGGAAACATCATCGTCCTTCCGAGCACCACCCTGGAGGTGGTGGACGCCTGCTCGGGCATTCGCTCCCTCATCTCCCTTCTGGCGGTCTGTACCATTCTCTCCTATTTCGTGAAGCGGTTCGTCTGGAAGGTAGTCCTCATCCTTTCGGCTATTCCCGTGGCCATCGGCGTCAACGTGTTGCGCATCTTCGTCACCGGTGTGCTGGCCAGCAAGTACGGGGCGGCTCCGGCCGAGGGCTTCTTCCACACCTTCTCCGGCCTCTCGGTCTTCATGATCTCTCTCGCCCTCATCTTTCTCATCCACCATCTAGTCAAGGAAAGATGATCCGATGATCAAACGTGCCCTTCTCCTCGCCGTGATACTCTTGGCCTTTTCGTGGGTGCTCAAGACCGTGAGCACCCAGAGACCCGTGCCCATCAAGAAGGACCTCCATCTCTTCCCGAAGGAGATAGACGGCTACCGCTTAACGCGCGTGGAAAAGATGGACGAGAAAGTGGAAAACGTGCTGGGCGTGGACAACTATCTCATGAGCGACTATTGCCGCGACGACTTCTGCATCAGCCTCTACGTGGGCTACTTCGAGGAGCAACAGGAAGGGGCCATGATCCACTCGCCCAAGCACTGCATGCCCGGAGGGGGCTGGACGCCCCTTTCCTCGGAGGTGATCACCATCGAGACCCCGCTCGGGCCGAAGAAGATCAACCGCTACCTCCTGCAAAAGGGCGACCGGAAGCTCCTCGTCTACTACTGGTATCAGGGCCGCGGCAAGGTGGTGGCCTCGGAGTTCGAGGACCGGCTCTATCTCCTCCTAGACCGCTTGCTCAAGAGGCGCTCGGACGGGGCCCTGGTGCGCCTCATCGTCCCCTACTCGCCGGAAGCCGAGGAGCGTCTGCGGTCCTTCACCAAGGCCCTCTTTCCCGTGCTCGAGAACTATCTCCCCTCCTAGGGCCATCTGAGGAGCATCTGCCGGGCCACTTCGCTCGCCTTCTCCCGCCCGGCCAGGAGCTCCACCAGGGTGAAGGCGAAAGGAAGCGCCGTTCCCGGCCCCTGGCTGGTGACCACGTTTCCGTCCACCACCACCGGGGCCTCTTCGATCTCGGCGCCCTTCAGTTCGTCACGCAGGGTGGGATAGATGGTGGCCTTCTTGCCTTCGAGCAGGCCGAAGGAAGCCAGGGCCCCGGGCGCGGCGCAGATGGCCGCACACATCTTGCCCCGGGACTTCATCTTTTCGAGGAGGTCCTTCACCCGCGGGTCGCGCTTGAGGTTCTCCACCCCGGGAATCCCTCCGGGAAGGACCACGAGCTCGAGTTCCTCGGGGTTCAACTGCTCGATGGTGAGATCGGGAACGATCTTCACGTTGCGGGCGCTGGGCACGGGGCCTTCCTCCAGACCGGCGATGACGCATTCGATCCCCGCGCGCCGGAGAACGTCCACCACGGTTACGGCTTCGAGCTCTTCGAAACCGGGCGCTAGCAAGAGAGCAACTCTGGCCATGGCTCACCTCCTTGGTTTTGCGTGGGAATAATAATCGAGTCCCTCGCCCGGGGCAGCTCGCAAATCGGACATTTCTCGGCG
>JAADCO010000111.1 GCA_013154385.1 Thermodesulfobacteriota bacterium | reverse complement strand
ATGCCCTTGGGAATCTGAAAGACCACTTCCTCCCGCTGGACACCGAAGGCGTCCCGCAAAGAACCCGCCACCTCCTTGAACCGGGCCACGTCCATCTCGGAGAAGGAGAGGAGCAGCACGAAGAAGCACATGAGGAGCGACATGAGGTCGGAGAAGGTGGTCATCCATTTTGGTGCTCCGGCCTCACACTTGGGCTTTTTCTCCTCGCACTGTTTGCCCATTAGCCCTCTCCTCCGCTAAGGGCCTCGCGCTTCTTCGGCGGCAGGAAGGCCTTGAGCACCTCTTCGAGCACCCGCGGGTTGAGCCCCTTCTGGAGTCCGAGGACCCCTTCGATGATGAGCCGATAGTTGAGCTGCTCCTCCTGCGAGCGGAGGGCAAGCTTGTTGGCAATGGGGATGAAGATCAGGTTGGCGAGCACCGCGCCGTAGAGGGTGGTGAGCAGGGCCACGGCCATGGAGGGGCCGATGGACTTGGGGTCGTCCATGGAGGAGAGCATCTGCACGAGACCGATGAGGGTTCCGATCATCCCGAAGGCCGGGGCCATGTCGGCCATGGTCTTGAAGAGGTTTTGACCGAGCTCGTGACGCTCGGCGGTGAGCGCCACCTCCTTCGAGAGGACCTCTTCGATGAACTCCGCTTCGTGGCCGTCCACGCAATACATGATGGCCTTCTTCAAGAAGGGGTTCTTGATGGGCTGTTTTTCGAGCTTGAGGAGTCCTTCCCGGCGGGCGATGTTGGCCAGGGTGGTGAGCTCCTTGATGATCTCTTCCGGGGGCTCGAGCTTGTTGAAAAAGGCCTTCATGGCGATCTTGAAGGAACCAATCACGTCGGGGAGCGAGTAGGAGATGAACGAGGCCGCTATCGTTCCCCCGACGACGATGAGCAGGGACGGGATGTTGATGAAGATCCCGAGACTTCCTCCCACCAGGATGGACCCGAGGAGGAGGACGATGCCCAGGACCAGACCAACGACGGTTCCTAGATCCATGAAAGCCCCTTTCTGCCGCGATCTCTCCAGTTGTTATCGGCAGAAGGGGCCTGGGCTTTTACCGGATGAGCCCCCGGCGCACGTAGTAGCTTTCCGGGAGCTGGCGATAGTACTCCTGCAAGGGGCGCACGGTGAACCGCGCCTCCTTCAGGCGGGCGATGGCCTGGGCCATGGCGCGCGCGCAGGCGATGGTCGTGGCGTAGGGGATCTCGAGCTCCATGGCGTAGCGCCGGATGAGATAGGCGTCTTCCCGGCTCACCTTGCCCTCGGCGGTGTTGATCACCAGGGCGAAGTCTCCGTTTTTGAGCATGTCCGCGGCGTTCGGGCGCACGCCGTCGGAGATCTTGGGGATGACCTTCACCTCCAGGCCCGCCTTCCGCAGGACCTCCGCCGTGCCCTTGGTGGCCACGATCTCGAAGCCGAGCTCCGCCAGCATCTTGGCGATCTCCACGATGTGGGGCTTGTCGCGGTCCTTGACGGAGATGAAGACCTTGCCCTCGGTGGGAAGCTTCATGCCCGCGGCCAACTGGGCCTTGGCGTAGGCGAGCCCGAAGTCAAGGTCAATGCCCATGACCTCTCCGGTGGACTTCATCTCCGGCCCGAGGAGCACGTCCACCCCGGGGAAGCGGCGGAAGGGGAAGACCGCCTCCTTCACGGAGATGTGCTTGGGCCAGATCTCCTGGGTGAAGCCAAGCTCCTTGAGGCTCTTTCCCATCATCACCCAGGTGGCCAGCCGGGCCAGAGGCACCCCGATGGCCTTCGAGACGAAGGGCACGGTGCGGGAGGCCCGGGGGTTCACCTCGAGCACGAAGAGCTCGTCGTCCTTTACGGCGAACTGGATGTTCATGAGCCCCACGACTTCGAGTTCCCGCGCCAGGGCGCGCGTGGCTTCCTTGATCTCCTCGATGATCTTCTGCGAAAGGGAGATGGGCGGGATGACGCAGGCCGAGTCCCCGGAGTGGATGCCGGCCTCTTCGATGTGCTCCATGATGCCGCCGATCACGGTCATCTTTCCGTCGGAGATGGCGTCCACGTCCACCTCGATGGCCTGTTCCAGGAACTTGTCGATGAGCACCGGGTGTTCGGGGTTCACGCGCGCGGCGGTCTCCATGTAGCGCTTGAGTTCCTCGGCGTCGTAGACGATCTGCATGGCCCGCCCGCCGAGCACGTAAGAGGGACGAACGAGCACCGGATAGCCGATCCTTTCCGCCACCTTGACGGCCTCCTCCACGGTGAAGGCCGTTCCCGCCGGCGGTTTCTTGAGCCCGAGCTTGTCGAGGAGAGCGGTGAAGCGCTCGCGGTCCTCCGCCCGGTCGATGCTGTCCGGAGAGGTGCCGAGGATCTTCACCCCGGCCTTGGCCAGGGGCACGGCCAGGTTGAGGGGGGTCTGGCCGCCGAACTGGATGATCACCCCCTCGGGCCTTTCCTGCTCGTAGATGTGGAGCACGTCTTCTAAGGTGAGGGGCTCGAAGTAGAGGCGGTCCGAGGTGTCGTAGTCCGTGGAGACGGTCTCGGGGTTTGAGTTGACCATGATGGACTCGATCCCGAGCTCCCGCAGGCCGAAGGAGGCGTGCACGCAGCAGTAGTCGAACTCGATGCCCTGGCCGATGCGGTTCGGCCCGCCGCCGAGGATCATCACCTTGCGGCGCTTGGAGACCCGGGCCTCGTTCTCCACCTCGTAGCTCGAGTAGTAGTAGGGTGTGTAGGCCTCAAACTCCGCGGCGCAGGTGTCCACCAGCTTGTAGACCGGCCGCAGGCCGTGCTCGGCCCGCTTTTCCTTCACCTCCGCGGCGTCCTTTCCGGTGAGGAAGGCGAGCTGAACGTCGGAGAAGCCGTAGCGTTTGGCCTCAAAAAGCGCCTCGGGATCGTCGAGGATCTCTGCCCCCTTCGCCCGGATGCGGTCCTCTTCCTCGACGATCTGGCGGATCTGCTCGAGAAACCACGGGTCAATCTTGGTGAGCTCGTGGATCTCCGGGGTGGAGAACCCCGCGCGATAGGCCTCGCGCAGATAGAAGATGCGCTCGCTGTTGGGCGTGCGGAGCTTTTCGACGATGAGCTCCCGCGGCGGGATCTCCCCGCGATCAGAGGGGGACTTGCCGTCGGCCCCGAGTCCCGCGCGCCCGATCTCGAGCCCGCGCAGGGCCTTTTGCAGGGCCTCCTTGAAGGTGCGGCCAATGGCCATGGTCTCTCCCACCGAACGCATGGAGGTGGTGAGCTCGTCTTTGGTCTCCGGGAACTTCTCGAAGGTGAACCGCGGCACCTTGACCACCACGTAGTCAATGGTGGGCTCGAAGGAGGCCATGGTCTCGCGGGTGATGTCGTTCGGGATCTCGTCGAGCGTGTAGCCCACGGCGAGCTTGGCGGCGATCTTGGCGATGGGGAACCCCGTGGCCTTACTGGCCAGGGCCGAGGAACGCGAGACCCGCGGGTTCATCTCGATGACCACCATCTCGCCGGTCTGGGGATGGATGGCAAATTGGACGTTTGAGCCCCCGGTGTCCACCCCGATCTCCCGCATGATGGCGATGGCCGCGTCCCGCATGCGCTGATACTCGCGGTCGGTGAGCGTTTGCGACGGGGCCACGGTGATCGAGTCCCCGGTGTGCACCCCCATGGGGTCCAGGTTTTCGATGGGGCAGATGATGACCACGTTGTCTTTCTTGTCGCGCATGACCTCGAGCTCAAACTCCTTCCAGCCGAGGACGCTTTCTTCGAGCATCACCTGATGGATGAGGGAGAGCTCAAGGCCCTGGGTGACGATCTCTTCGAGCTCTTCGCGGTTGTAGGCCACCCCGCCGCCGGTACCGCCCAGGGTGAAACTGGGACGCACGATGATGGGATAGCCGATCCTTTCGGCGGCGGCCAGGGCCTCGCGCACCGTGGTCACGATCTCGCTGCGCGGCACCTTGAGCCCGATGTTTCGCATGGCCTCCCGGAAGGCCTCTC
>JAADCO010000122.1 GCA_013154385.1 Thermodesulfobacteriota bacterium | reverse complement strand
TCCCAGCGGTCGTGATAGACGATGGCCGCCCGAATCAAAGGGTATCGGTCCTTGAGGAGGGCGAGGGCCTCCTCGTACCAGGCGGCCTTGTCGCCGTCCGGCCATTCTCCGACGCCCCATTCAGCCAGGATCAGCGGTTTCTCCGGGGCAATGCGCGAAACCACGGGATAGGCCCTTTCCATGAGCTCTCCGAAGCTCATCCAGGGTTCATCCACGAACTGCTTGCCGTAGAGGCTGAAGCCCACGATGTCCACGTAGTCGTCCCCGGGATAGTAGTTCGCCGGGGCGTTCCAGGACTCGTCGGGATGAGACTCGTGGTTCACCTGAAAGAGCCAGAGAACGTTTGCGGCCCCGGCCTCGCGGAAGACCTCGACCACGTGCCGGAAGGCCCTCCGGAAGTTTTCCGGCCCCTCCTGCGCGCCTCCCTGAAAGACCCCGGACCAGGGAAACCAGTCTCCGTTCATCTCCACGCCGAAGGTCACGACGGTCAGCTCGCCGAAATCCCGCACCGCTTCCGCCACCTCGCGGAGAAGGGCGTCGTGTTCTCCGCGCGCAATCCGCAGGAGGGAATACCTTTCCTGATATTCCGGCACCCAGTAGGGCGGCCCCCAGGGCATGAGGCGGACGAGCGGCACGGCGCCGTAGGAGGCAATGGCCTCCAGGTTGCCGGGCACCTTGGAGGCACCCTGGCCGAAGAACACGGAAAAGGGCACCACGGCCACGCGCTTGCCCACCAACCTTTCGAAGTTCACCAGCGCGTCGGTGGAGACGTCGTCCTCGAATTCGCCCCAGCCGGGAAAGACCCCGAAGAAACAGAAATCATCCGCGGCGCACAAGATGCCGGAAAGGGCGAAGAAAAACAGCAGAACCAAAAGGATTCGGCGCAGAGACCCCATCGTTACGCCCATCCTCCGCACGACGTTTTTCTTTTGCTCTGATCGACCCTTTAGGGATTTTCAAAAAAGGCCCTTCAGAAGAGGGCGAGGTGTTTCTCGACCTGGTCGCAGAAATGCGAGAAGGCGGGAAGGGCCAGGATCTCGTCTATCTGGGAGGTCAGGTATTCCGCAAACCGGGGCGATCTCTTTTCCGGGAGACCGAAACAGCGGCGCGCGTAGTTGAGAAAGGCCTCGCGAAAGGCGTCGTCGTAAAAGATGCCGTGGAGATAAGTGCCGAAGATGCGGCCGGAAAAGAGGGCCTTCACTTCCTCTCCGCCGCAGAAACTGCGGCCGTAGCGGATCTCGAAACCGCGGACCAACCCGTGGAAGAACGGCCACTCAAGGGAAACCTCCCCGGCGCGCGCGATTTTTTCGGGAAAGAACGTGGTCTCGTGCGGAAGGAGCCCGAGCGCAGGGAAATGACCCCGGTTCTCCACGCCCTCATCGCGGATGAAACGCCCGAGCATCTGAAAGCCGCCGCAGAGACCGAAGATGACCTTTTCCCGGGCCAGCTCTCCCAGCAGGCGGTCAAGCCCCCTTTCGCGGAGATAGGCCAGGTCTGCGGCGGTGTTCTTGCTCCCGGGAAGGAGGATGACGTGGGCCCGGGAAATCTCCCGGGGATCATCCGTGAGGATGAGCTCCACGTCTTCGGCGCGAAAGGGATCGAAGTCCAGATAGTTGGAAAGATGCGGATAGTAGACCACCGCCAGCCGCAGGTCGTCTCCGGAGCGAAAGCGCCCGCGCGGAAGCCCGAGGGAGGCGCTGTCCTCCTCGAAGAGCCTCTGCCTCAGAAAGGGAAGGAGCCCCAGACACGGCTTTCCGGTTTTCTGCTCGAGGAGATCCCGCCCCTCGGCAAAGAGATCCTCCGAACCGCGAAACTTGTTGACCACAAACCCCAGCGAAAGGGGCTTCAGTTCCGGCACCAGTTCGTAAGTGCCCCAGATCTGGGCGAAGACGCCCCCGCGGTCAATGTCGCCGATGAGGACGAACGGGAGACCGTAGCGCTTGACGATCTCGTAGTTGACGAAGTCGTTTTCGAGGAGGTTGAGCTCGGCCAAAGAACCCGCCCCTTCGATGAGGACGAGATCGTTTTCCGCAAGGACTTCCTCAAAGACCGCAAGGACCCTCTCTTTGTAAGCGGCCTTGAAGCGGCGAAAATCCCCGGAAGGAAGGATGCCCTCCGAGCGCCCGAGGAAGATGATCTCCGAAGTCATGTTCCCCAGGGGCTTGAGCAACAGGGGATTCATGCGCACGGAAGGTTTGCGCCCGGCGGCCCAGGCCTGAAAGGCCTGCGCGTAGGCCATCTCCCCCTCCTCGGTGGCAAAGGCGTTGAGGGACATGTTCTGCGCTTTGAAGGGAGAGACCCGGAGACCGGAACGAGAAAAATGGCGGGCAAGGAGCGCGGTCAGAAGGCTCTTGCCCACCGAAGACATGGTGCCCAGAAGAGCAAGAGCCTTGCTCATGAAGTTACTTCTTTTCCTCGATGGTCACCGGCCCGGCAATGTAGCTCTTGATGACTTTGACCTGGACGTTCGGCGCGATCTCGAGCGTCACCAGGTTGTTGTCCACGCTCACCACGCGGCCCACGATGCCCCCGCTGGTGAAGACGCGGTCTCCGCGCTTGAGGCTTTCGAGAAACTTCTGGTGTTCCTTGGCGCGTTTCTGCTGGGGGCGAATGAGAAGGAAGTAGAAGATGACGAAGATGATGATGAGGGGAAGAAAGGCCACCAAAGGATTTCCACCGCCCTGCTGAGGTTGACCGGCCATGGCCCAAACTAATCCGAACATTCGTTTTCCTCCTTTCGTCGATAGAATTCGCGCCGGAACTCCCCGAACCGGCCCTCCCTAATGGCCCGCCTGATCTCCTCCATGAAGCGCAGATAGAAGAAGAGGTTGTGTATGGTGTTCAGGCGGAGAGCCAGAAGTTCCCCGGACAGAAAGAGATGGCGCAAATAGGCCCGGGAGTAGTGCCGGCAGGTATAGCAATCACATTCGGGATCAAGCGGCGCGTCATCCTCCTTGAAACGTGACTGCTTTATAGCAATCTTTCCCCGCGAAGTGAAGAGGGTGCCTCGCCGCGCGTTGCGCGTGGGGAGCACGCAGTCGAACATATCCACCCCGCGCCACACGGCCTCCAGGATGTCCTCCGGCGTTCCCACGCCCATGAGATAGACGGGTTTTTCTCGCGGAAGGGCGGCTACGGAGACCTCGAGCATCTCGAGCATCAGCTCCTGGGGCTCCCCCACGCTCAAGCCACCCACGGCGTAGCCGTGGAAGTCGAGGGCCACGATCTCCTCTGCCGAACGGCGTCTGAGGTCGGCGTACATCCCTCCCTGCACGATGCCGAAGAGGAGGGAGCCGCGCGGGTCCTTCTCCCAGGCGGCCTTTGAGCGCGCCTCCCAGCGCGTGGTGAGCGCCGTAAGTCTTTCGGCCTCGGCGTAATCGCACGGATAGGGGAGGCAGGTGTCGAGCACCATGCGGATGTCGGACCCCAGGGCCGCCTGGATCTCCATGGAGAGCTCGGGGGTGAGGAGATATTCCGTACCGTCGAGATGGGAGCGAAACCTCGCGCCTTCTTCCTCGATCCGGCAGAAGGAAGCCAGGCTGAAGACCTGATAGCCCCCGCTGTCCGTAAGGATGGCGCGGGGCCAGTTCATGAAACGATGAAGCCCCCCGAAGCGGGCGATGAGGCGATGGCCCGGGCGCAGGAAGAGATGATACGTGTTGGCGAGGATGATCCGCGCCCCCAGCCCCATCACCTCCTCCGGGGTGAGGGACTTCACCGTCCCCAAGGTCCCCACCGGCATGAAGACCGGGGTCTCGATCACCCCGCGGCGCGTGTAGAGGAAACCCGTGCGCGCCTTGCTTTCCGGACAGCGGGATTCGATCTCGAGGACTTTCCGCATCCCCTGCAAAGCTACCAAAAAGTTTCCTCCCTACCAGACCAAAACCTCACGATTCTTTTGCGGCAATCCGGTACGCCTTTTCCTGTTTTTAGAAAAATTTTTAGGTTTTCGGCGCTAAATTTTTGTAG
>JAADCO010000159.1 GCA_013154385.1 Thermodesulfobacteriota bacterium | reverse complement strand
GGAGATCAACGGCCACGAATTCTTTGAGCCACGAATAGGGAACCAACATCAGAACTGCTCCAGGAAACGCAAGTGGTTTTCGTAGAAGAGACGGATGTCGTCTATGCCGAACTTGAGCATGGCGATCCTTTCCACCCCGAGCCCGAAGGCAAACCCCACCCATTCCTCCGGATCGTAGCCCACGGACCGAAAGACGTTGGGATGGACCATGCCGGCCCCGAGGATCTCAAGCCAGCCCGTGTGGCCGCAGACCCGGCAACCGTCGCCGTCACAGATCACGCAACTGATGTCCATCTCCACGCTGGGCTCGGTGAAGGGGAAGTAACTGGGCCGGAAGCGCACGCGGGTCTTCTCGCCGAAGGTCTCCTGGGCGAAGAGGGTGAGGATGCCCTTGAGATCGGCAAAGGAGACCTCCCGGTCCACCATGAGGCCCTCGATCTGGTGGAACATGGGGGTGTGGGTCACGTCGGAGTCGCAGCGATAGACCTTCCCCGGGGCGATGATGCGCAGCGGGGGCTTTTCCCGCTCCATGGTGCGGATCTGAATGGGGGAGGTGTGCGTGCGCAGGACGACCTTTTCGTCCACGTAAAAGGTGGCCTGCATGTCCCGGGCCGGATGATCCGGGGGGATGTTCAAGGCCTCGAAATTGTAGTAGTCGAGCTCGATCTCCGGCCCCGTGGCGATGGAAAACCCCATGCGCAGGAAGATCTCGCAGATCTCCTGCATCACCTGGGTGATGGGATGGAGCTTTCCCAAAAGATAGGGCCTTCCGGGGAGGGTAAGGTCAACCCCGGGTAAGAAGGCTTCCTTGCGGCGCTTGAGCTCGGCCTGGGCCTCCTTCAGGGCCGCTTCGAGCTCCCGCTTGATCTGGTTGGCGAGCCGCCCGATGACGGGCTTTAATTCCGGCGGGAGCTTGGCGATGGACTTGAGGACCTGGGTCAGCTCGCCCTTGCGCCCCAGGAACTTGACCCGGGCGGCCTCAAGACCCTTTTCGTCCTGGGCCCCCCGGATCTCCTTCAGGGCCTCTTCCTTCAGATCCTCAAGGCGCTTTTCGTCGATCATTACTGCCACTTAGAAGCCGCAAGATCCACGAGCTTCTTGAAGGCCTCGGGCTCGGTGATAGCCAGGTTGGCCAAGATCTTCCGGTCGAGCTCCACCCCGGCCTTCTTCAAGCCCCCCATGAAACGGCTGTAGTTCATGCCGTGGATCCGCGCCGCGGCGTTGATGCGGATCTGCCAGAGGCGACGAAAGTCGCGCTTGCGCTGGCGCCGATCGCGATAGGCGTAGCAAAGGGCCCGCTCCACGGTTTCGCGCACCCGGCGAAAGCAGTTCTTGCGCTGGCCCCAGTAGCCCTTGGCGAGCTTGATGTACTTCTTGTGGCGACGCCTGGTCTTCGGACCACCTTTTGTCCTGGGCATATATTCACACCTCCTTTTTCTCTGAAACCGCTAACGTCAACTAAAACTTGTAGGGAATCAGGCGCTTGACCGCATCCAGACAGGCCGAGGAAAGGACCACGGCCTTCTTGAGTCTCCTCTTCCGCTTGCGGCTCTTCTTGCGCAGCAAGTGGCTCTTTCCCGCGCGAAAATGCATGACCTTGCCGCTTCCCGTGACCTTGAAGCGCTTGGCCGCCGAACGATTGGTCTTCATCTTGCACTTGGCCATAGTCTCACCTTTCTTCTGAAAAATTTCTGCAAGGAATAATGCGAGGAGAGGCTTCTTGCAAGGCCCCTAAGACTTCTTCGGGGCCAAGATCATGATCATCTGTCTGCCTTCCATGCGAGGCTGCATCTCCACCTGGGCCTCGTCCTCCACCGCCTCGAGGATCTTCTTGAGCACTTCCCGGCCGAGCTCGGGCTTGGTGATCTCGCGCCCGCGGAAAAAGACGCGGATCTTGACCTTGTTGCGATCCCCGAGGAAACGCTTGATGTGCCGGATCTTGGTCTCCAGGTCGTGGACGTCGGTCTTCGGCCTGACCTTGATTTCCTTGACCTCAACGGTGGTCTGCTTCTTGCGGGCCTCTTTGAGCTTCTTGGCCTGCTGATAGAGGAACTGACCGTAGTCCATGATCCGGCAGACCGGCGGGTCGGCCTGGGGCGCCACCTCTACCAGATCAAGCCCTTGTTCCCTGGCCATGGCCAGGGCCTCATCCCGCGAAACGATACCCACCTGCTTGCCATCCGCATCCACGAGGCGGACTCTAGGGGCCCGAATACGTTCGTTGACCCGAAACTTCTTCTTGTCAATCTTTGCCACTCTTACTCCTTAGTTGAGAACTTTGGCCGCAATCTCTTCCTGCAACCTGGCGATGAAGTCTTCCACGGCCATCAGGGGCAGATTCTCTCCTTTTCTGGTGCGGACCGTCAAGGCCTCATTTTCCATTTCCTGGTCCCCAAGGATGACCATATAGGGAATTTTCTGGAGCTGAGCCTCTCTGATCTTAAAGCCAAGCTTTTCGTTGCGGAAATCCTTGGACACCCGCAACCCGGCGCCGCGCAGGCGCTCGTAGACTTTCTCCCCGTAGGGGATGTGACGGTCGGCCACGGTGAGGAGGACCACCTGCACCGGAGCCAGCCAGGTCGGGAAGGCCCCGGCGTAGTGCTCGATGAGCACGCCGAAGAAGCGCTCAAGCGAGCCCAGGAGGGCCCGGTGGATCATGATCGGCCGATGGGGACGGTTGTCCTCGCCGATGTAGGTGATGTCGAAGCGCTCGGGGATGTTGAAGTCCACCTGGATGGTGGAGCACTGCCAGAAGCGGTCGAGGACGTCTTTGATCTTGATGTCGATCTTGGGCCCGTAGAAGACCCCCTCGCCGGGGTCTATCTCGTAGGAGAGCCCCTTGGCCTCAAGGGCCGCGCGCAGGGCGCCTTCGGCCTTCTCCCAGATCTCGTCAGAGCCCACGTACTTTTCGGGCCGGGTGGAGAGAAAGATCTGGTATTCCTTGAAACCGAAGGTGCTCAGGAAAAAGACCGTAAGGTCGAGGCAGCGGAAGATCTCCTCCTCGAGCTGGTCCTCCCGACAAAAGATGTGGGCGTCGTCCTGGGTGAAGCCCCGCACCCGCATGAGGCCGTGGAGCACCCCGCTTCGCTCGTAGCGATAGACCGTGCCGAGCTCACACCAGCGGATGGGGAGCTCCCGATAGCTCCGCCGCCGGCTCTTGTAGATGAGGATGTGGAAGGGGCAGTTCATGGGCTTCAGCTGGTACTCGATCTCGTCGATCTTCATCGGGGCGAACATGTTCTCCGCGTAGAAATCGAGGTGCCCCGAGATCTTCCAGAGATGGCGGCGGGCGATGTGCGGGGTGACGACCAGCTCGTAGCCCCGGCGGAGATGCTCTTCGCGCCAGAAGTCCTCGATGATCTTGCGCACCAGCGCCCCCTTGGGATGCCAGAGGATGAGCCCCGGCCCCACTTCGTCCTGGATGCTGAAGAGATCGAGGTCCTTCCCCAGGCGCCGATGGTCGCGCCTTTTGGCCTCCTCCAGCCGCTTGAGATGGGCCTCGAGGTCTTCCTTCTTGAAATAGGCCGTGCCGTAGATGCGCCAGAGCATGGGGTTCTTCTCGTCTCCCCGCCAGTAGGCCCCGGCCACCGAAAGGAGCTTGAAGGCCTTTACCCAGCCGGTGTGGGGAACGTGCGGGCCGCGGCAGAGATCAACGAAATCCCCCTGGCGATAGAGGCTTACGGTCTCGTCCGGGATATCTTCGAGGAGCTCGAGCTTGTAGGTCTCGCCCTGCTCTTCAAAGAGCTTCCGGGCCTCTTCCTTGGAGACCTCCTCCCGCCGGATGGGAAAGCGTTTCTTGACGATCTTTTTCATGCGCTTTTCGATGGCGGTGAGGTCTTCGGGGGTGAAGGGGCGCTCGTAGTCGAAATCGTAGTAGAAACCCTGATCCGTGGCCGGGCCGATGCCGAGCTTGACGCCGGGAAAGAGCTCCTTGACCGCCTGGGCCAGCACGTGCGCTGCGGAATGACGAAGGAGCTC
>JAADCO010000158.1 GCA_013154385.1 Thermodesulfobacteriota bacterium | reverse complement strand
CGACCGATCTGTTGCGAATAGAAGGCTTTTTTCTTGGCCCGCGAGATTTCCTGGAGCACCCGCGCCCTCTTGGCCACCCGGTCCGGGGGGATCTGGGGAAGCTCTGCCGCCCGCGTTCCCGGACGGGGCGAAAAGGGGAAGACGTGGAGATAGGCTATGGGGAGCCTTCGCAGGAGCTCGGCCGTGCGCTCGAAGGCCTCTTCGCTCTCCGTGGGGAAGCCGGCGATCACGTCCGCGCCGATGGCCGCCTCCGGCAGGCGATCCTTGATTTCCCGGACGACCTCCTCGATGAGCGCGGCCCGATACGGGCGCCCCATGGCGGCGAGCACCTCGTCGTCTCCGCTCTGGAGCGAGAGGTGGAAATGCGGGCAAACGGCCTCGTTTTCCGCCATCAGGTCGAGGAGGGGGCGGTCTATCTCCGAGGGATGAAGGGAGCTCAGGCGCCAGCGCGGCCCCCGAACGTTTTCGAGAAGGGCCTGCAACAGATCCGCAAGCCCTCGCGGAGGCGAGAGGTCCACTCCCCAGAGCCCCAGGTGGACTCCGGTGACCACGATTTCCCGGTAGCCTTCGTCCCGGAAGCGCCGGGCTTGCGCGATGACTTCTTCCTCGGGAAGACTGCGCGCCGGGCCGCGGGCGTAGGGCACCACGCAGTAGCTGCAGAAGGCGTTACAGCCGTCCTGCACCCGGAGAAAGGCCCGATGGTGTCCGGGAAACCGTCGCAGACGAAAGGGGACGCATCTTCTGAGGGTGCTCACGTCTCCCACGAGGAGGCGGGGTTCCTTGAGGGGAACCTCGAGTTCCTCCACGAGGTCGGGGATTTCGATCTTCCGGTCCTGGCCCACGAGGAGCACGGGTTCCTCTATTCTTTCGACGATCTCCCGCGCGCCGATTTGCACGTAACAGCCCGTGGCCGCCACCAGGAGGGGTTTCCTCTTCAGCGCGCGGCGGATGAGCTGCCGGCTCTCGTAGGCCGCGCGCGCGGTCACCGCGCAGGTATTGATCAGGTAAACGTCGGCTTCCTCCTTGAAAGAGACCGGACGGAGCCCCTTTTCCTCGAACCTTTCGAGAAGCGAGGCGGTTTCTACCTGGTTGACCTTGCAGCCCAGGGTGGTGGCGGCGATACGCAAGCCCTTCATACGCTGAAACGAAAGATAATGACGTCTCCGTCCTGCACCAGGTAATCCTTGCCTTCCAGGCGCACTTTGCCGGCTTTCTGGGCGGCCTGATAGGAGCCCAGCTCCACCAGTTCGTCGTAGCCGATGACTTCCGCCCGGATGAAGCCCCTTTCCATGTCCGAGTGAATGGTGCCTGCGGCCTTTTGGGCCGTGGTGCCCCGGGGAATGGGCCAGGCGCGGGTCTCTTTCTCCCCGCCGGTGAAGAAGCAGATGAGGTCGAGGATCTCGAAGCTCTTGCGGATGAGGAGGGGAAGCGCGGGTTCGCGGAGGCCGTATTCTTCGCGAAAGATCCGGGCCTCTTCCGGCGGAAGCTCGACCAGATCGGCCTCAAGGCGCCCCCTGATGGCCACGGCTTCCGTGGCCGGGGGGAGCTTGAGTTCGGGAATCTCCTCTTCCTCGCCGGAATTGATGACCACGAGCAGGGGTTTGATGGAGAGAAAGGCATATCCCCGAAGCAGGGGGTTGTTTCGCAGGTCTTGATCCTCGCGCAGGGGGCGGCCCTCTTCCAGCAGGGCCTTGGCCCGGTAGAGGGCCTCAAGCTCCCCTTCCTTGGGCTGTTTCCCCTTTTTGACCTCCTTTTCCAGGCGCTCGATCCTCCTTTCCACGATGGCGAGATCCGAGAGGATCATCTCCTCGTGGAGGGTGTCGAGCTCCTTCTGCGGCTCCGGAGGAAGCCCCGCCAGCTCGAAGTTCCTCACCACCAGGAGGAGAGCGGCTGCGGGCTTGAGCTCGTTTAAGAGGCGGTCGAGATCCTGATGGCGGCCTTCCCTTTCGCGCAGATCAAAGGCGAGATCCAGGTATTCCACCTGGGCCGGGGTGATCTTCGGGGAGGAGAAGATCTTTTGCAACACGGAGAGCCTTTCGTCAGGCACCTTCACTACGGCCCGGCGAAAGGCCCCGGTCTTTTCTTCGTTGGAAGCCGAGTTTCCCGCTGCCGCACGGAAGACCGTGCTCTTTCCGGATTGAGGCAGCCCGATGATGCCCAAACGCATGGCGGAAATTTTAATCCGCCGGAGAGATCAGGGCTACTGTTGGTCTCTCTACGAGGTGCAGAACACGGGAGGAGACGCTACCCAGGATGAGCTCGCGCAGACCGGATTTGCCCGTGCGCCCCATCATGATGATGTTGTAGTGCCCTTCTTCGGCGATGCGCGCGATCTCCTCGGCGGGGTCTCCGTAGGCCAGGATGCTTTCGACCTTGTCCTCGGGAAGCCCCAGGGAGACGAGATACTCCCGCGCTTCCTTGAGAGTCTTCTGACCTTCGCCGTCGTTTTCCTCGTAGGCCGTCTCCACCACGTAGAGAACGGAGATCTCCACCGTCCCCTTGGGGAAGGCGAGGGCCAGAGCCGCGGCTTCGGTGAGGGCGTTGTGGGCGAAGGAGGAGCCATCCACGGGGACGAGGATCTTGGGAACGGGGCAGGCGTGGATGTCGATCTCTTCGAGTCCCACGATGTAGTCGGTGTGCCGTCCCGGACGATGGGTCACGGCGTAGCTGCAGCTTCCGAGGACCCTTTCCGCCAGGGCCGAGCGCCGCCGACGCCCCATGATGATGGTGTGGATCTCTTCCTTGAGGGCGAAGTTGATGATCTCCTTCGTGGGATCACCCTCGATGACTTCTTTGCGCACCGGGCACTTCACCCCGGCCTCGCGGAGGAGCCCTTCGGCTTCCTCCATGAAGGGCATGACTTCTTTTTCTATGTATTCGCGGGCCAGGCGCTTGAAGAGCGGGGTCTCCTTGAGGGCGGCGATGCGCAGGTCAATGTTGATGGCCATCTTTTCGAGAAACCCCACGCCCAACACGTGGAGGAGGACGATCTCCTTGACCACGTCTTGGCTCAAGGGGGCCAGGAGACAGGCGGCGAAGCGGACGGCTCTTTCCGAGGCGTCGCTTCGATCTATGGGGACGAGGACCCGGTCCATATTGGGAAGTAGCTTCTTGATTTCCGTCATGTTTAGCCTCCTTGCGGGAGATCCTCTAATAGAAGATTAAGAGCCAAACGTTGGCGATGGCCACGCTGATGACCATGTAGATGAAGGCCACCTTCATGAAACCGAAGAAGGTGATGCGGTGGCCGGCGCTTTCGGCGATGCCGAGGGTGACCACGTTGGCGCTGGCCCCGATCATGGTTCCGTTTCCGCCAAAGCAGGCACCGAGAGCCAGGGCCCACCAGAGCACGCCGGATTCCGCCCCCGGGATGACCTTGGTGAGATAGGCCGTGATCGGGAGCATGGTGGCGGTGAAGGGGATGTTGTCCACGAAGGCGCTCATGATGGCCGAGACCCACAGGATGAGGCAGATGGCCGTGACCAGGCTCCCGTGCGAGAGATGGAAGACCCAGTCGGCGATCATGTCGAGCAGCCCCACGTCCTCCACGGCTCCCACCAGGATGAAGAGGAAGACGAAGAAGAGGAGCGTGGCCCATTCGATGTCCTTTTCGATGAGGTGCAGGAGATCGACCTTCTTGGTCAGCAACCCGTAGGTGAAGAGGACGCTCGCGCCGAAGAGCGCGGCAATGGAGACCTCCATGTGGAGCACGCCGTGGAGGAGGAACATGAGGATCACGATGCCCATGACCACCAGACCGAAACCAAGGAGGCTCGCGTCGGTGATGCGGTACTCCTGGCGCAGTTGCTCGATGAAGGCCTGGATGTCCTTTATCTTGGCGCGCCCGTATTCCCGCTTGTAGACCAAGGTGGTGTAGAAAAAGAGGACCACGAGAGAGATGACGCACACCGGGGCGAGGTTCTTGACGAAGTCCATGAAGGTCAGCCCGGCGTAGGAGCCGATCATGATGTTCGGCGG
>JAADCO010000008.1 GCA_013154385.1 Thermodesulfobacteriota bacterium | reverse complement strand
GGCTGGTTGCCAAAGAGGGACTTGAGATCCTTCTCGAGGGTTTGGGGTGAAGGACAAGCTTGGACCATTTCCACCAAAAACCAGAGGGCAAAGACCAAAAAAGCAACGATGAAGCGTTTCATGTGGACCTCCTTCGCGGAAACTTGTTGAAGTTTTCGTCCTCTTCGGCTTGAAGATTTAACACCATTGGGGCAATATCAGCACTAAAATTTTGCGGAGGTTCTTTCAAAATGGATCTTCTCGACAAGAAACACCTCCTGGCTCCTGGTCCCGTTCCCGTTCCTCCGAGGGCCCTCCTGGCCATGGCCAAACCGGTGATGCACCACCGCTTACCGGAGTTTTCGGCCATCCTGGAAAAGATTCGCGAAGACCTGCGCTATCTCTTCCAGACCAAGGGAGACGTCCTCTTCTTCGCCTCTTCGGGCACCGGGGCCATGGAAGCCTGTGTGGCCAACCTCTTCTCCCCCGGCGAAAAGGTCATCGTGGTGCGCGGGGGAAAGTTCGGCGAGCGCTGGGGAGAACTGGCCGAGACCTACGGCCTTGAGCCCGTCTACATAGACGTCACCTGGGGGGAGGCCGTCTCCCCGGAGACCGTCGCCCAAACTTTGGAGGAAAACCCCGACGCCAAAGGGGTCCTCATCCAGGCCCACGAGACCTCGACTGGCGTCAAGCATCCGGTGGCGGAGATCGCCGCCCTCACCCGCGAAAAGGACGTCCTCCTGGTGGTGGACGCCATCTCCGCCCTCGGGGTCTATCCGCTTCCCTTCGACGAGCTGGGTATAGACGCCATGGTGGCGGGCTCGCAGAAAAGTCTCGCGCTTCCTCCGGGCCTTTCCTTCGTCGCCCTTTCGGAGAAGGCCTGGGCCCGGGCCGAAGCGGGAAAGAGCCCGCGCTACTACTTCGACTTCAGGCGCGAGAAGAAGGCCCTCGCCAAGCAGACCACGGCCTTCACTCCGGCGGTTTCCCTGCTCTACGGGCTCTCGGAAGTCCTTTCCCGCATCCGGGAGGTGGGGCTCGAAACGCTCTTTGCCCACTACGCCCGCCTCTCCGGCGCCTGTCGGGCCGGAGTCAAGGCCCTGGGCCTTGAACTCTTCGCCAAGGAACCCTGTGAGGCCCTCACCATCGTGAGAGTCCCGGAGGGAGTAGACGGTGCCCGGCTCATGAAATTGATGCGTGAGAAATACCGCGTTACCATGGCCGGCGGGCAGGCCAAGCTCAAGGGCAAGGTGGTCCGCATCGCCCATCTGGGCTACCAGGGCCCGCTTGACGTGATCACCGCCTTGGCCACCCTGGAGATGGCCTTGAACGAACTCGGACACTCCGTTGAACTGGGAGCCGGAGTGGCGGCAGCCCAAAAGTATTTCCTCAAGGAGGCACAAAAATGAAGGTCCTCATAAGCGACCCCATCGCCGAGGATGGGATAAAGATCCTCAAAGACGCCGGGCTTGAGGTCGTCGTCAAGACCGGGCTTTCCAAGGAAGAACTCATCGAGGAGCTGAAAAAGGACGTCG
The DNA here is from genome assembly GCA_013154385.1 of Thermodesulfobacteriota bacterium. GTDB lineage: Bacteria > Desulfobacterota > Thermodesulfobacteria > Thermodesulfobacteriales > Thermodesulfatatoraceae > JAADCO01. The sequence continues at coordinate 2,476 of JAADCO010000008.1, read as the reverse complement.
AGGCCATCATCATCCGCAGCGCCACGAAGATGACCGCCGACGTCATCGAGGCCGCGCCCAAGCTGCGCTTGATCGCCCGCGCGGGCACGGGCCTTGACAACGTGGACATCGAAGCGGCCAACCGCAAGGGCATCGTGGTCATGAACTGCCCCGGGGGCAACACGGTTTCAGCCGCCGAACACACCATCGCCATGATGATGGCTCTCGCCCGAAACATCCCGCAGGCCACGGCCTCCATGAAGGCCGGCAAGTGGGAGAAAAAGAAGTTCATGGGGCGGGAGATCACCGGAAAGACGCTCGGCATCATTGGTCTCGGGCGCATCGGTTCGGTGGTGGCCGACCGGGCCCGGGGGCTCAAGATGCGCGTCATCGCCTACGACCCCTACGTCAACCCGGAACAGGCCGAAAAGATGGGCATCGAGATCATGAGTCTTGACGAGCTCCTGCCGCAGGCCGACTTCATCACCGTCCACGTGCCCCTCACCAAGGAGACGCGCGGCTTCATCAACAAGGAGAAGTTCGACAAGATGAAAGACGGGGTGATGTTCATCCACTGCGCCCGCGGCGGCATCGTCAACGAAAAGGACCTCTACGAGGCCATGGTCTCCGGCAAGGTGGCGGGAGCGGCGCTTGACGTCTTCGAACAGGAACCCCCTCCGCCTGATTATCCCCTGTTTCAGCTCGAAAACTTCATCTGCACCCCGCATCTCGGGGCCTCCACCGTGGAGGCGCAGAAAAACGTGGCCCTCGCCGTGGCCTCCCAGGTGGTGGACTTCCTCGTCCACGGCGTGGTGCGCAACGCGGTGAACATGCCTTCGGTCTCCGCCGAGCTCCTTCCGGTTCTAAAGCCCTATCTCGTCTTGGCGGAGAAACTCGGCGCCCTCCAGGCCCAGCTCGCCGAGGGTCCCATCCAGGAGGTCCACATCGAATATCAGGGAGACGTGGCCAACCTCGACACCAAACCCCTGACCGTGGCCCTGCTCAAGGGCCTTCTCGCCCCGGCCCTGCGGGAAGACGTGAACTACGTCAACGCCCCCATCCGGGCCAAGGAGCGGGGCATCAAGGTCACCGAGAGCCGCACCGAGACCTCCGAAGACTTCCTGAACCTCATCAAGGTGTTGGTGCGCTTCCCGGGCGGGGAGAACGTGGTCGCCGGGACGATCTTCGGCAAGAAGGAACCCCGCATCGTCCAGATAAACGACTTTCGCCTGGACGCCGTGCCCGAAGGGCACATGCTCTACATCATGAACGAAGACCGCCCCGGGGTCATCGGACGCATCGGGGTGACCATCGGCGAGGCCGGAGTGAACATCTCCCGCATGTACGTGGGCCAGGAGCCCGCCAAGAAGTGCAACGTCATCCTGCTTTCGGTGGACAGCGTGGTGCCCGAGGAGACCATCGAAAAACTCCGGGCGCTCGATCACGTCCTCATGGTCAAACCTCTCGAACTCTAAGGAAGGGCCGGTTATGGCCCTTCCCCTCAACTTTTGCCCCATTTTTGACTTTTGTTTCTCCTCTTTTTCGCGTATAAATTTTAGAAATTCCTACCAAAGAGCAAAAACTCTGAGAGGTGTCCTATGAACTGGTGGCGTATTTTGGTCGTTCTGCTAGTGGTTTGTCTGCTCAGTTGTAGTTCTCCAGAGGAAAAGATCGCCAAACACATGGAAAAGGGGTTGGCTTACGCCAAGGTCGGGAAGCTCCAGGAAGCCGTAATCGAATTCCGTAACGTCATCCAGCTCGATCCCAAAAACCCCGAAGCGCACTATCAGTTAGCCCAAATCTATATGAAGATAGGGGATCTCCGTCGGGCGCTTTCCGAACTGCGCAAGACCGTTGACGTAGATCCGGACAACCTCAAGGCCCGCATCGAACTGGCCTCCCTTCTCGTGGCGGCCCAGCAATACGAGGAGGCCGAGAAACACCTAAACTACGTCCTCCAGAAGGAACCCGAAAACATCCGCGCCTTGACCGTCCTGGCCACGCTGAAAATCAGGCAGAAAAAGCCCGACGAGGCCCTGAAGATAGCCCAGAAGGTCCTTCAACTGGACCCGGAAAACGTCGAAGCGCTGGTGATCATCGCCCAGGTTTACAGAGAGAAGGGACAAACCGAAAAGGCCATCGCCAAGCTCAAGGAAGCCATTGCCAAGGCCCCGCAAAACCTCTTCCTGCGAGAGTTGCTCCTGCGCACCTACCTCGAGGAAGGGAAGATCAAGGAAGCCGAGGCCGAGCTGAAGAAACTGGTCGAGGAGTTTCCCAATCAGTTCCGCTTCGTGCATCAGCTCACCGCCCTCTATCTGGCCCAGGGCAAGGTGAAGGAAGCCGAAGAATTCCTCAAGGAATGGAACGAGAAGCATCCCGACGACGTACGCGGACGGATCGAGCTCATAGACCTCTACCGCAAGACCGGACGCCTCGAGGAAGCCGAGAAACTGGCCCAGGAAAGCCTGAAGAAGTGGCCGGATTCCCTGGACCTCAA
>JAADCO010000017.1 GCA_013154385.1 Thermodesulfobacteriota bacterium | reverse complement strand
CCGAAGAAGGCCTCCCCTACCAGACCCTTATCGCGAGCCTCATCCACAAGTACGTCACCGGCAAGATAAGAGAAGTCTCCTGAAAGCGACATCCGCAAACCCCAGTTGCCGGAAACGCGGTCTCCGGCCTCGGGTGCGCGAAAATTGTCGCCCAGAGGGGACAAGGTGTCGTCCAAAGTTTAAACACGGTTTCTGGAATTTCCGTGTAGTTTGAAGCGCCTTTCCGGACGGGGAGTTCGTCTTCGGGGGAAGATTCGGGCGCAAGAAGCGCTCTTTTGGGCAGGCGCACGGGCCCCGGCACCGTTTAAGAACACTTTTTGGTAAAATGTAATCGTGTATCTCGGCACCTTTCGGGAGGCCGGTATTATTTTTGCATTGCAACAAAGGAAAGATTAGATTCCTTCTCAAACGTCGGGGAGGTTTTTGAGACATGAGGAAACGCCGCGGTTTTACCCTTCTGGAACTTCTGGTAGTGCTCATCATCCTGGGCCTTCTGGCGGCCCTGGTGGGCCCCCGGCTCATCGGTCGGGTGGGCAAGGCCAAGACGGAAATCGCCAAGAGCCAGATAGCCCTTCTCGAATCGGCCCTTGACCAATATCGGCTCGACATGGGGCGCTATCCCACCACGGAAGAGGGGCTTGAGGCCCTCATCACGCCGCCTGAAGACGAAGAGGCCCGCGCCAAGTGGCAGGGCCCCTATCTCAAGAAGAAAAAGATCCCGAAGGATCCGTGGGGCCGGCCCTATCACTATCGCTCTCCGGGTGAGCACGGAGAATACGACCTCTGGAGCTACGGCGCCGACGGTCAACCCGGCGGCACCGGTGAGAACGCCGACATCACCAGTTGGGAATAGTCATGACCAAGGCCCGCCTTTCCATAAAGAAATCCCCGCGAGAGGCCCTCTTCTACGCCATGCCGCTTTTCTTGGCCCTCGTGGTCCTCTCCGGGGTGGTCTATCCGCGCTATCGGGCCTGGCGCTTGGAAAAGGACCTTCTGGCGCAGAAGAAGCTCGAGCTCGTCCACTATGAAAAGAGGCTCGAGAAGCTGCGGGCCGAACTCAAGAAACCCAAGATCAGGCCTGAACAGCTGGCCAACAGGGTCTTTTCCGGACCGGACCCTTACGTGCTCGTGGCGGGCCTGCGGGAAAAGATGGAAAAGGTCCCCGGGGTTTCCATCAGGAGCTTTCGCATCGTCAAAAGGGAAAAGATCGGGCAGGAACTGGAGCGGGTGGAGGTGAGCTTCGTCCTCCAGACCGACGTCAAGGGGCTCGCGGAAATCCTCTGGCAGTTGGAACAGGAACCCCGGGCCATCAGGATCAAGAGGGTCTCGGTCTTCGTGAGACGTGGCCGTCGCGGCGAGACCTTGAGCGCCACCCTGAACCTGGAGGGGCTCTTTTGGTTGAAGAAGGCCTAAAGCAGATCTCCGTCATCATCCCCACGCTGAACGCCGGCAAGGATCTGCCGGGGCTCTTTGAAAGCCTCTCCATCCAGACTCTCAAACCGCGCGAAATCCTGGTGGTGGACTCCTCTTCCTCGGACGGCACCGCGGAGCTCGCGCGGGAGCTCGGGGCCAGGGTCTTGAGCATCCCGCAGGAGGAGTTCAACCACGGACTCACCCGCACCCTTGCGGGCAAGTCCGCCAGGGGAGAGGTCCTCGTCTATCTCACCCAGGATGCCCGGCTGGCCCATCCGGAGGCCCTCGAGAACCTGGTCTCCTATCTGGCGCGCGATCAGGTGGCCATGGCTTACGGTCGTCAAATCGCTCCCCCGGGAAGCAGTCCACTGGTGGCCCTTCATCGCCTCTTCAACTACGGCGACCGATCCTACATCCTTTCCTACGAAGACCGCTATCGCTTCGGCCTGCGCACGGTCTTTGCCTCCAATTCCTTTGCCGGCTACCGCCGTCAGGCTCTCGAGCGAATCGGATGGTTCCCGGCCCTTCCGGCCTCCGAAGACGTTCACGCCGCCGCGCGCTTCCTCAAGATGGGCTATCGCGTGGCCTACGTGGCTACGGCCTGCGTCTATCACGCCCACGACCTTTCGTTTAGGGAAGAGTTCGTCCGCTATCTGAACATCGGCCGCTTCTACGCCGCCGAGTCCTGGATCCTCGAAGAATTCGGTCACGTGGAGGGCGAAGGGCGACGCTATCTCTTCTTTGCCCTCAAACACCTCTGCCGCCATCCCCATCTCCTGCCGGCTTTTTTCCTGCGCTCCCTGGTGCGCTATCTGGGGTACCGTCTGGGGTTGTTGCTGGGGCCCAAAACGCCAGCTCTTTCTCAATCTTCGGCCTTACCGCCTGAAGAGCGGGGCAAAGCCGATTCTTTCGTTGGAAATTCTTTCAATAAAGAAAAAATGCAGTTTTGACTCAATTGCCAGATGGCTTATTATCAAAAGTGAACCATCAACCGTTTGAGGAGGTGCAAGATGAGGAAAATCCTTTTCTGGCCGTTGTGTTTCGCTTTGATCCTCTTCCTGGGATCCTTCAGTCATCTCAGGGCCCTCGACATGCCCGATACGGATACCTTGAAGGAGGACGTCTCTTCGCTTGACAGCGACATCATGTCGAGCATGGACAACCAGACCACCAGCATGCCTTCCATGGACATGGACAACGAGACCACTTGTTCCAACTGCACGAGCATGACCGTCAACGTCTGTTCTCCGCTGAACTACGAGCAGTGCATGGACCGCACGAGTTGCGAAGAGGCGGGCGGCTACTGGGAAGAAGACCATTGCGTTCCCCCGCCGAAGACCATCACCGAGAGGCACATGGTGGTGGCGGCGGCCCGTCATCTGGGGCCTGACGAAGATGTCCTGAGCACGGCCGAGAAGCTCGAGAAGGTAAGCCCCGGCCTGGTCCAGATCGGTTGCGTTTTGCTGGTGCCTCCGGAGGATCTGGGCAAGAAGGCCTCCCTCCTGATGTACGCCTACCAGGAGGATTGGGGCTGGGTTGACCTTTCCTCCATGCTCGAGACCCGTGAGACCGTGCTGGCCCAGAGCGTGGAGATCGGCACCACCGTGGACACCACGCCTTTTGCCGGCAAGAAGTTCACCCTTTGTGCCGGCTATCTCACCGAGGACCAGAACATCGGCTACTACTGCTACAACGTGGAAGTCGAGCGCCTCAACCGCGAAAAGGCCATCATCCTCGGTGAGGCGCGCCACTACCAGGGCGAGGACATCCTGAGGATGGTCCGGATCGAGGAACAGGCCCAGGCTGGTCCGGCCTCCATAGGTTGCGATCTGCTGGTGCCTTCGGAGGACCAGGGCAAGCGGGCGACCCTGCTGATGTACGCCTATCACGAGGACTGGGGCTGGATTGACCTCTCCTCCATGCTCGAGACCCGCGAGACCGTGCTCGGCCCCATGGTGCCGGTTACCGCGGACGTGGACCTCACCCCGCTTGCCGGAGAGGAATTCGTCATCTGCGGTGGCTATCTCACCACCGACGGCCAGCTCGGCTATCTCTGCTATCGCCTGAAGATCCAGTAAGAAACCGGGGGGCTTGGCCCCCCGGCCTTGTCTCTTCTCCTCACCCGTCTTAAAAAGACCTTTATTCAAGCTCTGCGGGAGGACCCTACGCGCATCCTCCATCTGGGGAAATATTTTCCGCCCTTTTCCGGCGGAATGGAGAACTTCCTGGCGGACCTTGCCCGCGCCCAGGTCCGCCGGGGAGACGAGGTCTTCGTCCTGGCCCACGAGCATCGCCCCTTCCGCCGCGGAGGACACACGCTCTGGCACGGCGTCCGTCTCAAGCGGGTCCCCATCCTGGGAGAGCTCCTCTACGTGCCCCTGGCCCCCGGTATGCCTCTGGCCTTTCGGCAGGCCCTCAGGGAGTTTGCGCCGGACGTCCTCCATCTCCACCTTCCCAATCCCGCGGCCTTCTTCACCCTCCTCCTGGCGCCTCGTCTGCCCGTGGTGGTTCACTGGCACGCCGACGTGGTGCCCTCACGCCTCGACCGCCGCTTGGCCCTGGCCTACCGGTTCTATCGCCC
>JAADCO010000108.1 GCA_013154385.1 Thermodesulfobacteriota bacterium | reverse complement strand
GATGACGGCCTCAACCCCCTGGGCGTGGAGCCATTCGGCCACGCGCACGCCGCGGCGGCGCTCTTCGTGCGCAAAGGGGTTCTTCTCCCGCCACTCCCGCAGGATCTTCGGCTCGGGCACGCACTGGATCTCCCAGAAGAGGAAGGCCGGCGCACAACCGAAGTGGGAGATTATCCTCTCGCCCTTTTCGTCCACGGGAATGGCCACCACCATCCTTTCCACCACCGGCGGCTCGAAGTGGATGATCACGCGGTCGATGTCCGGGAAGAGATCGTAGATCTCCTCCTCGATCAGGGTGACGATCTCGTGGGCCTCCTCGAGGGAGTTCGTGTCGAGCACTATCTCGGCCTCCACGAAGCGGAAGCGCCCGGAGCGGCGACCGGTGAGACGCTTGATCTCCACCACCTCGGGGAAGGCCCGGATGAGATCGGCGATCCTCGTGAGCACCTCCGGCTCAAGCCCCACGTCGAGCAGGACCTTCAGAGAATCAACCACGATCTCCAGCCCGATGCGCACGATGAGCACGGCAATGACGAGGGCGGCCACGCGATCCACCCAGTAGAGCCCGAAGGCCCCGCCGATGAGCCCTGCGAGCACCACCCCGGTGGCCAGGAACTCCGTGACCATGTGCTGGGCGTCGGCGGCGAGACTGGGGGAGCCGGTCTGCCTGGCGAGTTTGAGCTCCCAGCGGGAGAAGAACCAGGTCACCAGGGCGAGGACCACCAGGCCCGCGGCGGCCAGGGGCACCTTTTGTGCGGAGATCTCGCTCTTTCCCAAGAGGGCGTTTTTGGCGATCTCGTAGGCGGCGAAGAAGATGAAGCCCGCCGAGACCAACGAGGCCAGGTTCTCGAGCTTGTAGAGCCCGTAGGGGAAGGAAGGTGTTTTTCTTTCGGCAAACTTGAGCCCCAGCCAGACGGAAATCGAACCCAGGACATCCGTCAGGGAGTGGAGGGCATCGGCCTTGAGGGAGAGACTACCGCTGTAGGAGCCGAGCAGATACTTGGCTATCGCCAGGAAGAGATTGAGGAGGGCGGCCAACGCCGCCACCCGCGCCAGGAAGTTCCCGGACTGCTTCGGATCTAACGAGGAAACCCGCGACGTTTGTTCCACCGCCCCCCTATCCTAACTGGAGGCGGCCCGGGATTCACCCTTTTAATGCGAAAACTCTCGCACTTGGGACAACTGATCACCCTGCCGCTGCCGTAGGGGACCTCCCATTCGTGCTGGCAGTCGAAACAGCGGAACCTGCGCCCCTTCACGGGGAAGACCTCTCGTCCTCGCCCTTTCCTTCGTGAATTCGCGCTTCTTCGGGCTCTCCTCCGCGCAGACAGCGCCGCCGGTGCCCCTCGGACCCGGCCCATCGCCAGCCACAGCGCCATCGTCTGCGTTCTCCACCGCCACGCCCCGGCTCGCCACGGCCACCGCGAAAACAGCGGCTGAAGCCCTCTTCGTTCCTTTCCCTGCGCCGATGACACCAGCCCCTACCCTTCTTCCAAGACATGAGCGTCCTCCTGATTTTTTCGAGTTTAGGATAAGTTAACTTAATTGAAATTCAATGTCAACAAAACGAGGAATCAGACGAGAGAGACGCGCCTGAGGGGCGTGTAGACCGCGCCCGAAGGCTTGAGCGTGCTCTGATAGAGGACGAGATCCTTCACCTCTATCTCCTGCGGGGAGGCGAACTCCTCATCCTCGTAGCGCTTGAGGGAGCGAAGGAGATGATCCACGCGGCGGCCGGACTTCACCCGCCCCAGGGTGAGATGGGGCACGAAGGGGCGTTTCTCCGGGGCGAAACCGAGCTGGGCAAAGGCCTTTTCCAGTTGATGCTGGAGGCGGGCAAGCCTTTGCAGGTCCCCCACCAGCCCCGCCCAGACCACGCGGGGCCGCGCGCCAGCCGGAAAGGTCCCCATGCCCTTGACCCCCAGGTGGATGACCCCCGGTTTCGTGGCCTCTACGACGCGCTTCGCGGTCTCGGCAAGGGGATTGATCATCACTTCCGAGACCTCACCGAAGAACTTGAGCGTCAGATGGATGCCCTCCGGCCGCACCCAGCGCACGTCCGCCCCGCTTCGGGCGAGCTCCTTCTGCAGCGCGGAGAGACGGGCCTTAACTTCGTCTGGCAAACTGATAGCGAGGAACAAGCGTACCATAGCGCAAATAACGTCTGAGCCAGTCAAGGGCCGTGGTGGCGGAAAAGTCCTGCACGAGATGCCGGTCTCCCGGGAAGAGGAAACACTGGGCCACCGTGGCCTCCCGGCAGGAGAAGCCGATCCAGACCGTGCCCGCGGGTTTTTCCGGCGTCCCGCCCGTGGGGCCGGCGATGCCCGTGACGGAAAGACCGTAGTTCGTGCGCGCCAGGTTCCTGATGCCCTCGGCCATGGCCAGGGCCACGGGTTCGCTCACGGCCCCGTGTTTGGCGATCATCTCCTCCGGAACACCCAGGATCTCCTGTTTGGCGCGATTGCTGTAGGTGACCACCCCGCGCTCGAAGTAGGCCGAACTTCCGGGCACGCGGGTGATGCGCGAGGAGATGAGCCCGCCGGTGCACGACTCCGCCACCGCCAGCATCTCGCCCCGTTCCTCAAGCAGGCGCCCCACCACCGCCTCGAGGAGGTCGTCGTTCTCGCCGAAGATGTACTCCCCGAACAGGCTGTAGATCTTGGCTTCAGCCTGTCGAAAGAGCTCTTCGGCCTTCTCCTTCGAGGGATGCTTCACGGTCAGGGAGAGATGGATCTCGGGAAGGACCGGATAGTAGCCCAGCACCACCCCGGGGAGCTCCTCAAGCTCCATGAGGCGGAGGTTAATGTCTGCCTCCCGCAGACCGAAGATCTTGTAGAGCTTGAAGCGCACGACCTCTTCCGGCGGGAAGTGCTCAAGGAGGATGGGGATGACCCTTTCCTTCAGGAGATACTCAAACTCCTGAGGCACCCCCGGCAGGCAGAAGATGAGCTTCTCCCCCACCTTCAGATAATAGCCCGCCATGGCCTTTTCGTTGGTGAGGAGCACCGCCCCGGCGGGGAGCTTGGCCATCTTGCGGCGCAGGGGATTGGGCGGGAGCCCGGCTTCCTTCTCCCAGGCCTCGATGCGCTTGAGCACCTCTTCCTTGACCTCAAGCGGCAACCCCAGCGCCTCGGCCACGGCCTCGTTGGTGAGATCGTCGGTGGTGGGACCGAGCCCTCCGGAGACGATGACAAAGGGATAGCGCCCGAGGAAGCGCCGGAGGCTTTCCTTTATCAGGGCCAGGTCGTCGGGGACGGTGAGGATCTCGCGAATCTCGTAGCCCAGGGGAAAGAGCCGCCGCGCCGCGAGGAAACTGGTCGTGTTCGGAACGCGGCCTTCAACGAGCTCGTTTCCAATGGCCAGGATGGCTCCCCTCATCAACCATTGGTTAGCACAGGCGCGGAAAATTCGTCAAACTCAAACGGCAAAGGAGGGCACGTATCGGGGATGCACGGGCACCCTACCCGGTGAGGGGTACCAGGACCAGGCGAACTCCCGCGCGAGCAAGGTCTTCAGGGCCTTGAGATGCAGGCGATGCGTGCTGCGATAGGCCTCCACCTCCGCCAAGAGCGGCACCCCGAGGAGATAGAAGTCCCCCACCAGGTCGAGGGCCTTGTGGCGCACGAACTCATCCGGCAGGCGCAGACCGTCCGGATTGAGGACCCCTTTCTCGTCGAGGACGATGGCGTTTTCCAGCGAACCACCGCGAAAGACCCCCGCCTTCCTCTTGGCGATGATGTCGTCCAGGAAGCCGAAGGTCCGGGCGAAAGAAAGCTCCGAGAGGAACTTCTCCTGGTTAAGTTGGAGGGAGATCTGCTGACGCCCTATGGCCGGATGGGGAAAATCTATCTCGCAGCGGAGCCGGAAGTCCGGCGCCGGACGCAACACCACCCGTCCCACGCCGTCGCTCACGGCGATCTCCTCTTGCACGCGCAGATAGCGCCGCAGGCTCCACTGGGGCTTGCGCCCCACGGAGAGGATGGCCTCGACAAAGGCCCGGGCCGAACCGTCAAAGAGCGGCACCTCCGGCCCGGAGATCCGGATTATCAGGTTGTCTATGGAGAGACCGTTTAGGGCCGCCAGGAGGTGTTCGACAAAAAAGATGGCCTCCTCCCCTTTGCCCACCACGGAGCTGCCCTCCGTGGCCTCGATGGTCTCCGGCCGCAGGGGGATCTCCCGCTCCGGACGGAGGTCCGTGCGCACGAAGACCAGCCCGTAGTTGGGCGGCGCGGGACAGAGCTCCAGACGAATATCCTCACCCGTAAGGACGCCTTCGCCTTCGAGAACGACTTTCTGACCGATGGTGTGCTGGAAGATTTCCATACGCCTGCCTCCCATCGCCATCTTCATGCACGAACCGTGCCAGCTTGCCGCACGCGCGTCATCAGGGCCCGTTCACACGCTGGACGAGGGAGAGGCATGAACCTCCGCCTACAGAAGATGTGTCTTTCCCTCCACTGTGGACAAAATCACACACCGGGGAAGCCCAGCCGGCGCAACAGCTTCTCCTCCTTGCGCCATCCCTTGAGCACCTTCACCCAGAGCTCCAGATGGACCTTCTTGCCGAAGAGGAACTCGAGCTCCTCGCGCGCCAGGGTGCCGACCTTCTTGAGCATCTGGCCGCCCTTGCCGATGATGATCCCCTTCTGCGAGTCCTTTTCCACGTAGACCGTGGCCTGGATGTAGATGATGTCGCGCTCCGGGTCTTCCCGGAATTCCTCCACCACCACCGCGCTGGCGTAGGGGATCTCCTGGCGGGTGAGCATGAAGATCTTTTCGCGGATGATCTCCGCGGCCAGCAGGCGTTGCGGCTGATCCGTGAGCGTGTCCGGATCGTAGTACATCGGGCCCTCGGGCAGGGTCTCGACGATCTCCTTCACCAGGATGTCGAGACCGTCCCGTTCCAGGGCCGAAATGGGCACGATGGCCTTGAAGGGATAGACCTTGGAGAAGTAGTCAATCATCGGGAGGAGCTCTCCCTTGTTGATCAGGTCCACCTTGTTCAGGGCCAGGATGGTGGGCTTGTTGGCCTTCCTCAGGATTTCGATGATCTTCTCCTCGGCCTGAGGATGCCGGTTGGCGGCGTCAACGATGAAGACGATGGCGTCCACCTCCTCGATGGCCTTGAGGGCCTGCTCCACCATGAGCTTGTTGAAGAGCCCCTTGGCGTCGTGGATGCCCGGGGTGTCAACGAAGACGATCTGGAAGTCCTCCCCGGTGAGGACCCCCCTCACCTGGAAGCGGGTGGTCTGGGGTTTGGGCGTGGCAATGGCCACCTTGTAGCCCAGGAGCTGGTTGAGGAGGGTGGACTTGCCCACGTTGGGCAACCCGATGAGGGCCACGTAGCCCGAACGAAACTTCTTCTCTTTGGGCTCTTCCCCTTCGGATTCCCTCTCTTCGGAGGAGGCCTCCTCCGAGCCTTCGGTCGAAGGCTCTTCCGCCTCCGGTTCCCCGGCGGGCCGGGGCTCCTCGGCCTCTTCGGCGCCGGCCTCCTTGGTCTCGATCTCCTCGGTCCCTGTCTCCTCGGACTTGGCTTCTTCAAGCTTGATGGTTTCTTTTTCGTTTACCGCGGAAGGTCCCATACTTTTCCTCCAATCTCTTGAGAGCTTCTTTGGCGGCCTCCTGCTCCGCCGCCTTCTTGGAGCGCCCCTTCCCTTCGGCCAGGATCTCGTCTTCCAATTTTACCGCCACCCAGAAGGTCTTGGCGTGCTCCGGGCCGCTTTCTTTGACGATGTCGTAGGAAGGCGTCTTCTTGAAGAGGGCCTGGGTGTATTCCTGGAGCACGGTCTTGTAATCCGAAACAAGGCCCCTCGGGGCGTGGGGCAAGAGGCGGGAAAAGATCTTCTTCACCCAGGAGAAGGCCCTTTCGAAACCGTGGTCGAGATAGATGGCCGCCACCACCGCCTCGAACACACCGGCGAGGATGGAGGGCTTCTTCCGCCCGTGGGAGACCTCCTCCCCGGTGCCGAGGAGGATGAGGGACGGAAGCCCGAGCTTTTCCGCCACCTTGGCCAGGCGCTCCTCGTTCACCAGCCAGGCCCTCATCTTGGTGAGCTCCCCCTCCCGATACTTCTCCCCGTAGCGCTCGTAGAGGAGATGGCTCACCACCGCCGAAAGGACGGCGTCTCCCAGGAACTCGAGACGTTCGTTGTCGCCGTAGGGCCAATCCGGATGGTCCCCCACGTATGAGCGATGCGTGAGCGCCGCCAGATAAAGGGCCATGTTCTTGAGACGCAGGGAAAGGGCCCTCTCAAGTTCCTTGAGGCGCGAGAGGTGCTCTTCGAGATAATCTCTCTGTGCCATGCAGATGAGCTTTAATCACTCGAGGGGAGGTTTCAAGGATCAGACGTCCACCACGCACTGGGCTATCCAGTAATCGCCCACCTTTTCCACCTTGAGCATGGTGTAGGTGGCGCCCTTGACCTCCTCGCCGAGCTCGTGGCGTTCCGGGTCTATGGGTTCGCCCGCGGCCCAGCCCTCGAGGAAGTAGCCATCCTGATCCTTCTTCTCTATCCGGCAATCGAACTCGCTGAAGACCAGGTTCTCCATGTCCGCCTCGGCCAACAGGCGGTTCAACCAGTCGAGGAAGAGGTCCTCAAGGCCCTCCCCCTCGGCCTTCACCGGCACCTTCCTCTTGGGCTCCACGGCCTCCAGGTTCACCACCACGAGGGAGAACATGGCCTTGGCCGCGTTGATGAAGGCCTCCTCAAGGGTTCGCCCAATGCCGCGAATGCCTATGTCTGCGCCGTGTTCAAAGGTTTCGTAACCGGGTTTCATGGCTCCTCCGTTATCCAATCCGCGAGCACCCCCTTTTCCCGGATCCAGTCCTCGAGGTCCCTGAGAGCCCTCTCTGCCATCAGGCGGTAGCGCTCCCTCTTGGGGAGGCGCCTTTTCCGCCGCCCCTTCTGTTCGAGCGGTGGAAAGAGCCCCCAGTTGATGTTCATGGGCTGGAAGTTCCGCGGGTCGGCCTCGGTGATGTAGTGGACGAGCGCCCCGTGGGCCGTGGTGCGCGGCGGGACGAGGAGCTCCCGCCGGCGGGCGAGACGCCCGGCGTTGATCCCGGCGAGAAGCCCCATGGCCGTGGACTCAACGTAGCCCTCAACCCCGCTTATCTGCCCCGCCAGGAAGATGCGCGGCTCCTTCTTGAGCTGGAGGGTCTTTTCGAGCACCTTGGGAGCGCACACGAAGGAATTGCGGTGCACCGATCCGAAGCGGGCGAACTCCGCCTTCCTGAGCCCGGGGATGAGGCGAAAGATCCGCTTCTGTTCGGGATAGGTGAGCTTCGTCTGGAACCCCACCAGGTTGTAGAGGGTCTTTTCGCGGTTCTCCGGCCGCAACTGGACCACGGCGTAGGGTTCCTTGCCGGTGCGGGGGTCAATGAGGCCCACGGGCTTCATGGGGCCGAAGCGCAGGGTGTCCTTGCCCCTTTCGGCCATGACCTCTATGGGAAGGCAGCCCTCGAAGTACTTGGGCTTTTCGAAGTCCTTGAAGGGGACCTTCTCCGCCGCCAGCAGTTCCTCGACGAAACGCTCGTACTCCTCTTTGGTGAGGGGGCAATTGACGTAGGCGCCCTCTTCCCCCTCGCGCTGATACCGATCCGCCACAAACACCTCGTCCCAGTCTATGGAATCCGCGTAGACGATGGGGGCGATGGCGTCGTAGAAGTGGAAATAGTCCTCGCCGGTGTAGCGCTTGAGATCCTCGGCCAGGGCCTCGGAGGTGAGCGGGCCCGTGGCCACGATGACGATCCCCTCCTCCGGGATCTTCTGCACCTCCTCGCGCACGATCTCCACCGCCGGATGGGAGAGCAGCTTCTCGGTCACGTAGGAGGCAAACCTTTCGCGATCCACGGCCAGGGCCTTGCCCGCCGGGACCTCGCTCGCCAGGGCGGCCTCCATGATGAGGGAACGCAGGCGGCGCATCTCTTCCTTGAGGAGCCCCACCGCGCTGGTGATGTCCTTGGCGCGCAGGGAGTTCGAGCAGACGAGTTCCGCCAGCTTGTCCGTCTTATGGGCCGGAGTGGACTTCTGTGGCCGCATCTCGAAAAGGCGCACCGTAAGGCCCCGGTTCACCAGTTGCCAGGCGGCCTCCGAACCCGCCAATCCTCCGCCGATGATCGTCACGTCCGCCATGTCTTCCTCCTCCACGTAAGTTAGCTTCGCACAATTTGCGCGCCAAGGCGAGAGATTGTGCCGGCGCGAAGAAGACTTACCTTTCACTTAAGTCCCTTTCGGAGGTGGGTCATGGTCATCGGCTTGCTCGCCGGCCGGGGAAACGTGGGAAGGACCACCCTTTCCCTTGCGCTGGCGCGTCTGGCGGCGGAAAGGAGCAAGGTCTCCCTCTACGAATACGACGTGGTCTCGCCCAAGCTCATCCCCTTCTTCCCCTGGCAGGCGGAAGAGGTCAAGCGCCGGATAACCGACATTGACCGGGAAAAGTGCACCCTTGCCGGCAAGTGCCTGGAAGCCTGCCAGTTCGGGGTCATCAAACGGGAGGGGGATTCCGTGAGACACCGCCTCCATCTGTGCCGCGGTTGCGGCGCCTGCCGGGAGGTGTGTCCCGAAAGGGCCATCGTCTGGAAGGAAGTCCCGTGCGGCGAGATCGGACGCGGCGAGCAGGGAAACGTCACGCTCCACGCCGCGCGCCTCCGCCCGGAAGAGGGCTGGGACGGTTTCCTCACGCGGAAGCTCCGGGAGACCTTTCCCCAGCAGGGAGACGCCGTGCTCAAGGCCCCGCTCGGGCTCTCGGCCCCGGCGCTGCGGATGGTCAAGGAGTCAGAGGCCTTCGTCCTCGTGAGCACCGTGCACCCGCACGTCGAAGACGAAGTCAAGGTCTTCGGGGAGATCGTCCAGGGCTTCGGAGTTCCGGGGGCCGTGGTGCTCAACCTCTCCGCCGAGGTGCCGGAAAGCGTCTCCCGTCTCTGCCAATCCTTGGGACTCACCACTTTTTCCCTCCCGAGGGTCGAGGGCCTGGCACCGGGAAGAGAGCTCCTTGCCGAAGCGCCTGAGCTCCGCCCCACCCTCGAGGAGATCATCGCCTGGGGAGGTGGAAAATGAGCGAGATCGTCTTCGCCGGTCCTTCGGGCAGCGGAAAGACCCTCCTCGTCCAGGGCCTGATGCGGGAACTGGCCGCAGGCGTCTGGGTGGACGGTCAGGTCGAGGTGCCCTCCCTTTCCCGCTTCTTCGAAGGGGAGGAAAAGGAACGGGAACCCTTCAAGGTGCTCGTCCCCCTGAGGAACTTCATGCTCTGTGCCGCTTGCCGGCTCTGCGCCAAGAACTGCCCCTTCAAGGCCATCTACGAGGAGGACCTCTGGATAGATCCCCTGGAATGCGAGGGCTGCGGCATATGCGCGCGGAACTGTCCGCAAAAGGCGCTCGAGATGGCCAACATGCAGGTGGGAGAGTGTTTCCGCCTGGAGAAGGGGGACCAGGCCCTCCTCTACGGGCGCCTCATGCCCGGGGCCCTGGGTGGCGCCCTTCTTGCCGAACACCTGCGCACGAAGGCGCGAAACAGCGAAAAGAAGCCGGTGATCCTTGAGGCCTTTGGGCTGGGGGAGATAGCCGCAAGGTTCCTCGAGGATGCCGACCACGCCGTCTTCGTCGTGGATCCGGGAACCGATCCGGAGGTCCTGGTAAGGCTCTCGCATCTGGCGCGGGAGGCCCGACGGTATCTCGTGCTCAACAAGTGCCGGCCCGAGACCCGCGCCGCCGAGGAGGAGATCGCAAGGAAGGCCGAAGAGGCAGGGATCGAGCTCATCGCCCGCCTCGAGTTTCGCGAAGACCTCTCCCGCCTGCCCGTGGAGGAGGTTCCGGCGGACCTGGCCGAGGCCCTCTCCCGCCTGGCAGCGGTTGCTAAGGAGTGAAGTTCCCGGTATAAATGCCGAAGTCGCTAAAAGGAGGGAGAAAGATGTCCAAGATCTGCCAGATATGCGGCCGTCGTCCTCACACGGGACACAAGGTCAGCCACTCCAACAAGCACTCCGGTCGCTGGTGGTATCCGAACCTCCAGCGCGTGCGGGTCAAGCTGCCCAACGGTCAGGTGCGCCGCATGAGGGTCTGCACCCGCTGCATCAAGTCAGGCAAGATCCAGAAGGCCGTCCACTAGGCAAAACGCCTTTCCACACGGATAACGCCCTCTATCTGGCGCACGCTCTGCATGATGTGGTCGAGGTGGCCGCGATCCGAGACCTCGACCAGGAAGTTGAAAAGGGCCCGCTTGTCGGGCGTGGTCTTGACTTCGGCCTCGAGGATGTTGGCCTCACAGGCGCTGATGGCCCCGGAAATGGTGGCCAGCATCCCCTTCCGATCCGCGGTGATGACCCAGAGGCGCGCCGGATAGATGGCCCCGTTGCTCGCCTCCCACTGCACCTCGATCAACCTTTCCGGGTCGAGCGTCTTCACGTTGGGGCAATCCGCCCGGTGGACGGTGATCCCCCGGCCGCGGGTGATGTAGCCCACCACCTCGTCCCCGGGCAGGGGCTTGCAGCAGCGGCTGAGATGGAAGAGGACGTCTTCTGACCCTTCGACGGAAAGCGTGTCCTCCCCGCGGTCCGGCCGGGGCTTCTTGACCACCATCGCTTCCTCGGAGGGCTCTTCCTCTCCCTCCCGAAGGAGGGTGAACTTGCGCACCACCTGCTGGGCGGTCAGGCGGCCGTAGCCCACGGCGATGATGAGGTCCTCCATGGTCTTGAAGGAAAAGGCCTTGACCACCTCTTCGGCCCGCGGATCGTCGAGGAACTGCGAGAGGGTGAGCTTGACCTTGCGAAACTCCCGGTCGAGGATCTCCCGGCCGGCGGAAAGGATGCGCTGTTTCTCCTCCTGCTTGAGCCACTGCCGGATGCGGCTCCGGGCGCGGCTGGTCTTCACGAACTTGAGCCAATCCCGGCTGGGCTTCTGGTTGCTCGCGGTGACTATCTCGACGATGTCTCCGGTCTGGAGCTCGTAGTCCAGCGGCACCAGCCGACCGTTGACCTTGGCGCGGGCGCAATGGTGCCCGACCTCGGTGTGGATGGCGTAGGCAAAGTCAACCGGCGTGGCCCCGCGGGGAAGGACCTTGATGTCCCCCTGCGGGGTGAAGACGTAGACCTCGTCCGGGAAGAGGTCCATGCGCAGGGACTCGATGAAGTCCCGCGGGTTCTGGAGCTCCTTCTGGAGCTCCACCAGGCGCGAGAGCCATTCGAGCTGACCGGCCTTGGCGGAACCGGCCTCGATGATCTTGGCCTCCTTGTAGAGCCAGTGGGCGGCGATTCCCTCGTTGGCGATGCGGTCCATCTCCTCGGTGCGGATCTGGATCTCCATCTGGCGCCCGCCGGGACCGATGACCGTGGTGTGGAGGGACTGGTACATGTTGGGTTTGGGCAGGTTGATGTAGTCCTTGAAACGCCCCGGAATGGGCTTCCACAGGGAGTGGATCAGACCGAGGACCTCGTAGCACTCCTTGACCTTTTGCACGATGACCCGGAACCCGATGATGTCGTAGACGAGATAGAGCTGGTCAATGGTGAGGTTGTTGCGCTGGAGCTTGCGATAGATGCTGTAGAGATGCTTGCGTCTGCCGAGGACCCGGCCCTCGATGCCCTCTTCCTTGAGCTTCTGGGCGATGATGCGCTTCACCTCCTCGATGAAGTCCTGCCTGGCAGCCACCACCCGCTCGACTTCGTCCCTCAGGGCCCGATACTCCTCGGGATGGAGATACATGAAGGAAAGGTCCTCAAGCTCCTGCTTGAGCCAGTCTATACCCAGACGGCTGGCCAGCGGGGCGTAGATCTCAAGCGTTTCCCTGGCGATCCTGCGGCGCTTGTGCTCGGGCTGGAACTCGAGCGTGCGCATGTTGTGCAGGCGGTCGGCCAGCTTCACCAGGACCACCCGCAGGTCGTTGGCCATGGCAAGGAGCATCTTGCGGAAGTTCTCCGCCTGCTTGTGGAGCTTCGAGCGCACCGGGAGATTGCTGATCTTGGTGACGCCGTCCACGATCTCGGCCACGCTGTCGCCGAAAAGGCGCCTTATGTCCTCGATGGTGACGTCGGCGTCTTCCACCGTGTCGTGGAGGAGCCCGGCGGCGATGGTGGGAAGGTCGAGCTTCATCTCCGCCAGGGTGTAGGCCACCGCCAGGGGATGGGAGAGATAGGGTTCGCCGGAGCGCCGCACCTGTCCGGCGTGGGCCTTGGCCGCAAAGACGTAAGCCTTTTCAACGAGCGTGGTGTCCGCTCCCGGGAGATAGGACTGAATGCGATCAAGGATATCGCTCAAGCGAATGACATAGGGTTTGGTCACCTTTGCGCCTCCCGGCCCTGTTAAGCTTTAAGTTAGCACTTAAAAAGCAAAATATTAAGGCCTCCCCGGGATTATTCGGGGGAAACGGAAAAACCGGTCACCTCTGGCAACGGGGGCAGAAATAGGTCCCCCGGCCGGCCACCTGCTTGTAAGCAATGGGGGTTTTGCAGCGGGGACAGGGTCTTTCCCGATGCTGATAGACCAGGTGCCGCTCCTGGAACCGCCCCTCCCGCCCCTCGCCGTCCACGTAGTTGCGCACGGACGACCCCCCGGTGGCGATGGCCTCCCGGAGCACGTCCTGGACAACGCGAAGGAGGCGGCGGGCCTCCTCGAAGGAAAGCGTGGCGGCCTCGCGTTCGGGATGGAGCCGGGCCCGGAAGAGGCTCTCGTCAACGTAGATGTTGCCGAGCCCCGCCAGGAACTGCTGGTCGAGGAGAAGGGCCTTGAGTCGCCGGCGACGGCTGGTGAGCATGACGTAGAACTCCTCGGCCTCAAGGTCAAAGGGTTCCGGCCCCAGGGAGACGAGGGACGGATGCTCTGCGAGATCTTCGTTCCTCACGATCTCGAGCCAGCCGAACTGACGCAGGTCGGCGTAGGCCAGACGCGCGCCGTTCAAGGCGAACACGAGATGGGTGTAGGCGGGTTCTGCAGACTCCGGGGAGAGGAAGACGAGCTGTCCGGTGAGGCGAAAGTGCACGAGAAGGGAGCTTTCCCCGAGCGGCAGGATGAGGACCTTCCCCTTCCGCTGCGGCTCGCCGAAGACCCGGCCCCTTGCGCTTTCGACGAAGGTGGCCACGTCCGGGCGGACGAGCTTGGGCAGCCTCACCTCCACGTCTTCGATCTTCTTTCCCGGCAGACAGCGGGCAAGGGTCCGCCTAATAGTCTCCACTTCCGGCAATTCGGGCATTGTTTTCCTCGATCAGTTTCTGACGATAGATCTCCAGGATGGAGAGGGTGAGGGCCACGAGAATGGGGCCGAGAAAGACCCCGAGGAAACCGAAGAACTTGAGCCCTCCGAGAATGCTGAAGAAGATGAAGAGATTGTGAATCTCCGTGCGCCCGCCGATGAAGTACGGGCGGATGAGGGAGTCTATCTGGCCGATGATGAGAGACCCGTAGGCCAAAAGGATGGCGGCCTTGATGTAGGAGCCGGAGACCGCGAGCCCGATCACGATGGGCAACCAGACGATGGCCGTGCCCACCAGGGGGATGAACGAGGCCAGGGCCGTGAGCAGGCCCAGGAGCAGGGGTGAGTTGACCCCGAGGATGAGATAGATGAGGAGGGCGAGCCCCCCCTGGGCCAGGGCCGTCAGGATGGAGCCGTAGAGCGTGGCCTCGATCACCTGCTGGACCTTCTCCACGATGCGGTTGGCCTCTTCCTCGGAGACCGGCAACAGGCGCTTGATCCCCGCCACGAAGAGTTCACCGTCGCGGAAGAGATAGAAGAGGGTGAAGACCATGAAGATGACCTGGAGGATGAGGTTTACGGTGTTGCGGAAGATGGTCGTCCCCCGGGAGAGCAGGAACTGCCCGGCGGCCGAAGCCGCGGAAAGTAGTGCGGTCTGGATGTCTTTCTGGTAGATCTCCAGACGCTCGAAGAAGAAACGCCCCAGAGAATAGAGCCGCGGATACTTCTCGGGATTGGGCGTGAGGGAGACGATAAGGGTCCCGGCTTCGAGACGGGTCTTGATCTCCGTGAGAAGGTCTATGGCCTGCGAAGTGAGGCTGGTGACGGCAAAGACCAGGGGCACGAAGACGAAGGCGATGAAGGCCAGGCAAAGGAGGATGGCGGCAAGCCCCCGGCGCCCCTTGAGGAGCTTCCGCAGCATCCGGTTCACCGGATGGAGGAAGAGGGCGAGCACCGCGGCCCAGGCAATGGGTTGAAAGAAAGGAAGATAGAGTCTTACCGTTAGGAAGATGACAATGCCGGCCAGCAGAAAGCCGATGATGGTTGAAAGAATGTTGCGGCTCATGGAGAGTGTTGAAAGACTATAGCAACATGTTGCCTCTCAGTCCAGAGACAGAAATCTATCTCTACGTGGGTTTGGTAGCCCTTTTGGTCCTTTTTTCCGCTTTCTTCACCAGTTCGGAAACGGCCCTCTTTTCTCTCTCCCGCCTGGACCAGTTGAGGCTGAGGGAACACCCGCGGCGCTCCTGCCGCCTGGCCGTGGCCCTCCTCAAGAGCCCGCGCAAGGTGCTCGCCACCATCCTCATCGGAAACGAGTTCTCCGACATCATCTCCTCCTCCGTGGCCACCCTGGTCTTCCTGCGCCTCTTCGGCCCGGAGGGCGAATGGCTGGCCTATCCGGTGATGACCGTGATCCTCTTCCTCGGCGGAGACCTCATCCCCAAGGTGATCGGCTTCCGGAGACGGGAACAGATGGCCTGCCTCCTCGCCCCGCCGCTTCGCGTCTTCATCGTGGTCTTCGGGCCGATACGTAGCGTCATGCTCCTTTTCACCAACTTCTTCCTGCGCCTCATGGGGGTCCAGCCCCCGGAGCAGATGAAGCTCTCCGAGGAAGACCTCCTGAGCCTGGTCGAAGAGAGCTACCAGGCCGGCATCCTCGGGGAACAGGAAAGGCGCTTCATCTACGGCCTCCTGGAGATCCAGGAGATACCGGTCTCCGCCATCATGACCCCGCGCCGGGAGATCTTCGCCCTGGAAGACGCGCCCATCACGCCGGAGCTGGTGAAGAAGATCAAGAAAAGGGGGTTTTCGCGCATCCCCGTCTATCGGGAGAACCTGGACCACATCCTGGGGATCCTCCACGTCAAGGACCTCCTGCGCTGGAGGCTGGAGAAGAAGGCCCGCCGCCTGGCGGATCTCGTGCGGGCCCCGTTTTTCGTCCCGGAGATGATGCGCGCGCGCACGCTCCTTGAGGAGTTCCAGAAAAAGCGCCAGAAGTTCGCCCTGGTGGTGGACGAATACGGGACCATCGTGGGGCTGGTCACGCTGGAGGACGTGCTCGAGGAGCTCTTCGGGGAGATCTACGACGAATTCGACCGCCGCGAATCCCCCTTCCGCGAGATCGCCCCCGGGGTCTATCTGGTCTCCGCGCGGCTGAGGGTGGAGGAGTTCAACCGGCTCACCGGAGCAGAGCTCCCTTCGGATGAGTTCGAAACCATGGGCGGCCTCGTCCTCTCCCTCTTCGGCGAACTCCCCCAGCCCGGCATGAGCAAGGAGGCCTACGGGTTCCGTTTCGTGGCCGAGAAGGTCAAGGGCACGCGCCTGCAACTCATCAGGGTGGAAAAGATCTCATGAACTACCTCCTGGGAATCCTCACCTTCCTCGTCCTCCTCTTCTTCGAGGCCTTCTTCGCCGGCGCGGAGATCGCCCTTGTCGCCGCGGACGAAAGCCGCTTGAAACGCCTCGCGCGCAAGAGCTTCGGCGCCAGACTGGCGCTCAAGCTCCTGGCTGATCCCGAATGGCTCCTCACCACCACGCTCCTCGGGCTCAACCTCTCCGTCATCGGCAACAGCGTCCTCACCACCGCCTTCCTGCTCGAGGTCTTCCCGGAGTTCGGGGGCATACTCGCCGTCTGCCTCCTGCCTCCGAGCATGCTCCTCTTCGGGCAGATGATCCCGAAGAGTCTCGCGCAGCAGGAAGCCACGCGCCTGGCCCCGAAGGTGGCGCCCTTCATCTACCTCTTCAGCCGCCTGGCCTATCCGGCCATCTTCGTCGTGGCGCGCCTCATCTCCTTCTTCACCCGCACCGAAGACGACGGTCGCCGCCTGCCCGCGGTGACGAGGGAGGAGATCCGCCTCCTCGTGTGTTCCGAAGAGGTGCTCGATCCGAGCGTAAGGCGCCTCATCGCCAGGCTCATGGACTTCTCCAAGAAGACCGCCGCGCAGGTGATGATCCCCCTCATCTGGGTCAAGGCCGTGGAGGAGTTCGCCACCGTGGAGGAGGCCCTCAAGCTCTTCGTGCAGAGCGGGTTCTCCCGGCTCCTTGTCTATCGCGAGGAACGCTTCCACGTGGTGGGCATCCTCCTGGCCATGGATCTCCTCGACGTGGAGGACACCTCGCGGCCCGTAAAGCTCTTCATGCGCGAGGTGAGCTTCGTGCCCGAGTTCAAACCCGCCGCCGAACTCCTGGCGGAGATGCAAAAGACCGGGCAAACCCTGAGCGTGGTGGTCAACGAGTACGGGCAGGCCGTGGGCATCGTGACCGTCGAGGACCTGGTGGAAGAGGTGCTCGGGGAGTTCTGGGACGAATTCGACCAGAAGCTGGTGCCCTACGTGAAGCTTGCGGAAAACCACTTCCTGGTGAAGGCCTGGCTCGAGATAGAGAAGGCCAACGAAGAGCTGGGCCTCGGCATCCCGCCCGGGGACTACGAGACCATCGGCGGCTTCATCCTCAAGCTCGCCGGGCGCATCCCCAAGGTGGGGGAGACCTTCGAATACGGGAGGGTCAGGTTCCGGATCCGGCGGGCCACCAAGACGGGCATTGACGAGATCGAGATATGGATCAAGAAAGAGGAGGAGAAGGAGGAAGCGGAACCATCGCGCCCCGATGCCTGACGTCGTCCTGGTCAATCCGTGGATCTACGACTTCGCCGCCTACGACCTGTGGGCCAAACCCTTGGGACTGCTTCGCCTCGGAGCCGGGCTACGACAGAAGGGCTACCGCATAGCCCTCCTCGACGCCCTCGATCCCTTCCATCCCGATCTTCCCCGGCGCCCCAAACGCCGCGCCTACGGGACCGGACACTACTTCCGGAAACCCGTTCCCAAGCCCCTTCCCCTGGCCGACGTGCCGCGCCGCTACGCGCGCTACGGGATGCCGGAAGACCTCTTCCGGCGAGAGCTGCGGCGCCTGGGAAGACCCCAGGTCTTCGTCCTCACCTCGCTCATGACCTACTGGTATCCGGGAGTGGTGGAGGCCCTGCGCCTCATCAGGGAGGTCTTCCCCGAGGTGCCCGTGCTCGTCGGGGGCATCTACGTAAACCTTTCTCCGGACCACGCGCGGGAGGTCCTCCGCGACGCCCGGGTCATCACCGGCGGGATAGAGGAAACCATGAAGGAGGTGGCCCGCCTGGCCGCACCTTCGGGGGAAGACCCGCCCCATCCCTATCCGGCCTTCGACCTCCTGCGAGAAATCCCCTACGTGGTGGTCTCCACGAGCTTCGGCTGCCCCTTTTCCTGCCGATACTGCGCCGCGCGCCTCCTGAACCCGGTCTTTCACCAGAGGCCGCCCCTCGAGGTGGCGGAGGAGATCGCCTATTGGCACGAGAGGTTTGGCGTGCGAGACTTTGCCTTCTATGACGACGCCCTTTTGGTAAACTTCGAAGGACACCTGGGCATCATCCTGGAGGAGATCTTGAAGCGCGGTCTGAAGGTCCGGTTCCACACCCCCAACGCCATGCACGTCCGCCTGGTGGACG
>JAADCO010000112.1 GCA_013154385.1 Thermodesulfobacteriota bacterium | reverse complement strand
ACGAAGGCCGTGGCGGTGGAAACGTTGAAGGTGCCCTTCTGGTCGCCGCCGGTGCCGCAGGTGTCCACCAGGGGTTCGTCCTGGGGGAGACGATGGGGCACGGTGAGGGCGTGCCGGCGCATGACGCGCGCGGCCTCGGCTATCTCCTCCCACGTCTCCCCTTTGAGCCTCAGCGCGGCCAGCAAGGCCCCTATCTGGGCAGGCGTAGCGTGGCCGGTGATGACCTCTTCAAAGGCCAGTTGGACGTCTTCGCTGGAAAGGTCCTTGCCCTCCACCAGCTTGGCCAGGATGGGTTTTAGCGCCTCAGACATGGGCCACCCCGTTTTTTGGCGCTACTTTAGCCCTAAACGTACAAGCTGGCCACCTTTTCCACCAGTTTTTCGGCCTTGAGCCAGTCGTCAAGGGCCTTGCCCGGTTCCTTGCCGCGCCGCAGATAGAGCTCGTAGGCAATCTTCTCGATGAGCTCCCTCTTCACGCGCTGGGCCTCCTCCGGTGGTCCGATGAACTCCACCGTGACGTTGGGGTCCTTGGCGCTCTGGATCTCGATGCCCCGCACGTCGCCGTTTTCCTTGAGCACGTAGATGGCGCGCGGGGAGACCAGGGTGTGCATGAGATGGGTGGGGCGTTCCACGTCCACGCCTCCCACGAAGAGCTCGATGTCCTTCTTCTTGTCTTCGTAGACCAGACCCATGAAGGGAAGGTCGCGGCAGATCTCCTGTCCGCCCACGAGCACGCGAACGGGCCGAAACTGCTGTTCGGCGTTGAACCTCTTGAGGAAAGAGGGCCAGTCCTTCTTGAGGATGCGCTCCTTTTTCATGTTTGTTGCCTCCTAGAGATGATTTCCTGCGGGAAAGAAGTCCCCGCTTAAAAGATAAGTCTGCTGGTCCGGACTTTCTGACTTTTTTGTTGTAAAAATCTGAATTGAGGGGCGAAAAGGTGCTTGCCACCTCGGTTGTCGAGCAGTAAACCCAAAGGAGAAATCCCCCGAAGGAGGTCCATCATGGGCGAAAGAGTAGTGGTCATCGGAGCCGTGGCGGCTGGTCCGCGGGCGGCGTCGCGTCTCAAGAGGTTGCGTCCGGAAGCGGAGGTCTACCTCATCGACAAGGACGATCTCATTTCCTACGGGGGGTGCGGCATACCCTACTACATCTCCGGGGACATCCCCGACGAGAATGCCTTGCGAGAAACGGCCTTTCACATGGTACGAAACGAGGCCTTCTTTGAAAACGCCAAGGGGCTCCACGTCCTCACCAAAACCCTGGCCACCAAGATAGACCGGGAGAAGAAGGTTGTCCACGTAAAAAATCTCGATACCGGCCAGGAGGACACCCTTCCCTACGACAAGCTCGTGCTCACCACCGGGGCCTCGCCCTTCATCCTGCCCCTGCCCGGGCGGGATCTCGACGGGGTCTTCGCCATCTCCAACCTCCATTCAGCCATCGAGATCAAGCAGCGCATCGCCAAGGGGCTGGTGGAGAAGGTGGTCATCATCGGGGCCGGGCCCATCGGGCTCGAGATGGCCGAGGCCTTCCGCGATCTCTGGGGGCTTGAGGTCACGGTGCTCGAATACTTCGATCAGCCCCTTCCGCGCATCGTGGACAAGCCCATGGCCCGCATCGTGGCCCATCATCTCGAGGAAAAGGGCGTCAAGCTCGTGCTCAACGCCCGCACCAAGGAGATCGAGGGCAAGGACGGCAAGGTCGTCGCGGTGGTCACCGAAGACGGCCGCTACGAGTGCGACCTGGTGCTCATGGCCACGGGTGTGCGGCCCAACAGCCAGCTCGCCCGCGAGGCCGGGCTCCTGGTCTCGCCTCTTACCGGCGGCATCGTGGTCAACGAGCGCCTCCAGACCTCGGACCCGAACATCTACGCCGGCGGCGACTGCATCGAGGTCCTCCACCTGATCACCGGAAAGAGGCTGGTCCTTCCCCTGGGTTCTCTGGCCAACCGGCACGGACGCATCATCGGGACGAACCTGGCCGGGGGCACGGAGACCTTCCGCGGGGCCGTGGGGGCCTTTGTCATGAAGTGCTTTGACCTTTCCATCGCCGCCTGCGGCATCTCCCACACCGTGGCCCAGGCCGAGGGGTTTGACGCCTTCTACGCGCTCCACAACCAGACCGAGCGGGCCCACTACTATCCCGGGGCGGAGTTCATCTTCGTCGAGATCGTGGCCGACCGGCGCGACCGCCGGGTGCTCGGCTTCCAGGCCGTGGGGCCGGTGACCGACGGGGCCATGGCCCGCGTCAACTCCCTGGCCAAGCTGCTCGAGTTCAAACCGCGCCTTGAGGACACGGCCTACATGGAGCTCGCCTACGCGCCGCCCTTCAACACCGCCCTTGACCCGCTCAACGTGGTCTCCATGGTGGCCAACAACTTGGCTGACGGGCTCTTCAAGCCGACCACCTGGGACGAGGTGAAGAGACGGCTTGAAGAAAACGATCCGAACACCGTCTTCGTGGACGTGCGTCATCCCAAGGAAGCCGCGCCTTTCATGGAGAAGTACCCCGGGCGCTGGATCAACGTGGTCTACGATCAGGTGCGGCACAATCTCGACAAGATCCCGCGCGACAAGGACGTCATCCTCATCTGTAACTCTTCCATGCGTTCCTACGAGGCCGCCCGCGTGCTCTATGCCGCGGGTTATGAACGGGTTTACGTGCCCCTCGGAGGGCTAAACTTTCCCCGCCGCTGGGGTTGGGAACTCTAGTCTGAAGGGCCCCGGTTTCCCGCCGGGGCCTTCCCGCGTCTTTCCCCATGCTCAAACTCCTGTGGGTCGGACTGGGCGGTTTTTGCGGGGCCGTGGCCCGCTATCTGGTCTCCGGGCTCTTTCTGCGGCTCTCGCCGATCTTTCCCTGGGGCACCTTCACGGTGAACGTCCTCGGCTCCTTTGCCCTGGGTTTCCTCATGACGCTCGTCACCGAGACCCTCCTCGTCTCGCCGGCCCAAAGGCTCTTTCTCGCCATCGGGTTCCTGGGCTCCTTCACCACCTTCTCCACCTTCGTTTACGAAACCAACGCCCTCCTCGAAGACGGGGCCTTTCTCGCGGCCTTTTTGAACGTGACGTTGAGCCTCTTTTGTGGTCTTCTGGGGATACGTTTGGGGGCGTGGCTCGCCAGATTCCTCTTTTAGGAGGCCGAAATGGCCTACAAAAGGCTCACCATCTATCTCGACGAAGACGACCGCCTGGGCAAGCGTCCGCTTTACGAGGAAGTCCTCCACTTCCTGCGGGAAAACGGGGTGTGCGGGGCCACGGTCTTCAAAGGGGTCTTCGGCTGGGGACCGGACGGGGTGGTCCACACCGTGCGCCTCCTCAGGGCGAGCGGAAACCTTCCCCTGAAGATCGAGGTCATCGAGGACGAGGAAAAGCTGGCCCGGCTCATCCCGGCGCTGCGCCAGTTGGTGGTCAAGGGGCTCATCACGCTTGAGCCGGTGGAGATCATCCGTGGTAACCGGCTCGGTTGACGGTAAGATGGGGTTGTGAAAAGGTCTAACCAAGTTTCGAGGTAAGGAGGCCGAGATGCTCGCGAGGATCGAAGTCGCCCAGAAACCGGAACTCCGTGACGCCCTTGGCGAAAAGGTCGCCCGTCGCATGCGGGAAGACCTGGGGCTTTCCGTTTCCTCCTGCCGCACCGTGCGCCTCTATCTGGTGGAGGCCGAGATCAGCGAGGAGGAGCTTCACGCCTTTGCCTCCGGCCCCCTCTGCGATCCGGTGACCCAGCTCTACTCCGTGAGGAAGCCCCTGGCGCCGCTTTTCGGCTTCGACTGGCTCATCCAGGTGGGCTTCCGCCCGGGGGTCACCGACAACGAGGGTCGGGTGGCGCGCGAAGCCTTAGAGCTCCTCCTGGGGCGCAAGCTCTCGGAAGACGAAAACGTCTATTCGCTCATGCAGTATTTGGTGAAGGGCGATCTTTCGCGCGAGGATGCCGAGCGGGCGGCCCGGGAGCTTCTCGCCAACGAGCTCATCGAGCGTTTCTGGGTGGTCTCGGCCGAGGAATTCGACCGCGAGCGCGGCCTCGAAGTCCCGCCTC
>JAADCO010000024.1 GCA_013154385.1 Thermodesulfobacteriota bacterium | reverse complement strand
CCCGGGGATATCGCCTCAAGGGCGTGCGCCTTGACAGCGGAGACCTGGTGGCCCTGGCGCAGGAAGTGCGGCGGCGCCTGGACGAAGCCGGTCTTTCCTACGTCAAGATCTTTGCGAGCGGGGGGCTTGACGAATACCGCATCGAAGAGCTCCTTTCCGCCGGGGCCCCGATTGACGCCTTTGGCGTGGGCACGAAGATGGGGGTTTCGGCAGACGCCCCTTATCTCGACGCCGCTTACAAGCTCGTGGCCTACGACGGGCGTCCGGTGACCAAGCTCTCCACCGGCAAGAAGACACTTGCCGGGCGCAAGCAGGTCTTCCGCTTCCAAGGGGAGCGCTTCGAGAAAGACCTCATCGGCCTGCGGGAAGAGGAGATCCCCGGGGCCAAGCCTTTGTTGCGTTGTCTCATGCGCCAGGGGAAACGGGAGGAGAAAGCCCCCACCCTGGAAGAGATCCGCCACAGGGTGGCCCAGGGGCTTGAGATGCTCCCCGAGGCCCTGCGTCTCGTGCGCCCCGAGGAGGTCTACTATTCGGTGGAGCTCACCGAAAGCCTCACCCGCCTCCAGGAGCAGGTGGAGGAAGAGATCCGCCGCCGGGAAGGATTGTTCTAGCCCGGGAGCTGTGGTCTTATTGGGGCATGGAATGGCCAGCCTTCGACCGACGGGAAAAGCTAAACCTCTTCTTGGCCGTGGTCCTCTGCGTGCTCTTCGGTATTCGCTACTATCCCTCGAACCTTGAGCGCACCTTCTACGAGTCTTTCCGCTGGATCTTCGGGTTCTTCTTCTACAGCGCGGCCCTCACGCTGTTTTTCCACGGGCTCCTGCGCAAGATGTTCAAGAAGACGTTTTCCCTGAAGACCGGCATCAAGCTGGCCGTGTGGATGGCGGTCTTCTTCTCCATCAGCCAGTCCATCCACGAGGTGTTCTTCCCGGACTACCAGGGCACCTGGCACGACATCATTCGCCTCTTCCACCAGGGCAGATGAATCAATCCGCCTCGGCTTCGGAGACCGGGCCCACGGTGACCAGGACGTAGGGCTGGTTTTCGAGATACTTCCTGGCCACTTCCTGCACGTCTTCGGGGCTCACTTCCTGGATCTTCTGCACGTAGCGCAGACCGAAGCGATAACCAAGCCCGAGGACCTCGTTCAGGGCCTGCTCCATGGCCTGGGCGCTGTTGGTCTGGAGGCTGGTCTGGTAACGACCCACGATCCAGCGCTCGGCCCGCCGGACCTCTTCCTCGGTGACACCCTGCTGGTTGAGGCGGGTGATCTCGCGCCACAGACCGGACAGGGCGTCGCGTCTCTTCTCCGGAGCCGTGGCGATGTAGAAGCCGATGCCTCCGGTGTTCACCCCGAAGGTGAGGAAGGAGGTCACGCTGTAGGCCAGGGCCTCCTGGTCGCGCAGAGTGGTGAAGAGGCGCCCTCCCTGACCGGCGAGCACGGCGTTCAGCACCTCCAGCGGGAACCGGTCCTCGTCGTAGAGGCTCGTGGCCCGGAAGCCCAGGATGATGTGCACCTGCTCCCTCTCCAGGTTGATGGTGGAGATGCGCGGTTCGAGGAGAGGCGGCACGTCTTTGTCCCTGGGGAAAGGCTCGTTCGGCGCCTTCCAATCGGAAAAGAGCTTCTCCACCAGGGCGAGGGTCTTCTTCTCGTCCACGTCGCCCACGATGGCGAGCACTCCCTTGTCGGGCCGGACGAAGCGCTTGTAAGCATTCTTAAGGTCTTCGCTGGTGAGGTTCTTGATGACCTCGGGGTCGCCGAGCACGTTCAGCCCGTAAGGATGGGGCGAGAAGAGGAGACGATAGAACTCCCTGATGGCGAGCTGGAGGGGATCGTCTTCCTGCCGCGCGATGGCCGAGAGGAGTTCGGGCTTGACCTTCTCCAGTTCGTCCGGGCTGAAGGCCGGCTCAAGCGCTATTTCGGCGAAGAGTTCGAGCCCGTCCTTGAAATAGTCGGAAAGGAAGTTGGCCTCGAGACCGAAGGTGTTGCGGCCGGAAAATCCCTCGATCTGGCCGCCCATGCCCTCGATGGTGGCCGCCAGGATCTCGGCGCTGTGTTTCTTCGTGCCCTTGGTCCAGGTGGCGGCCATGGTGCGGAAAAGGCCGTTCGTCTCTTTCGTCTCGAAGCGCAGCCCGCCGGGAAAGATGAGGGTCATGGCCACGGCGGGGACGTCGTGCTGGGGCGTGATGAGCACGGTGAGGCCGTTGGCGAGCTTCTTCTTGATGGTCGGGGTGACCCAGCGTTCCTCTCCGGGCCTGATGCCCGAGGCCTCGAGCTGGGCCTCTTCCACCAGCTCTTTCAGTTCCTCGGGGGAGATGAGCTCACCCACGCCCTGGGCGAGCAGCCCGGCCACCACGGCCTGGGGGGTGAAGAACTTTTCTGCCGCCGCGCGGACGTCCTCGGTGGAGACCTTTTTGATGGCCTCGTAGTATTCCCTGGCCTTCAGAGGGTCGCCGGCGATCATCTGGAAGGTTCCGAGCTTTCGGGCCTCGCCCTGCATGGTTTCCCGGCTGTAGACGAAGCTTGAGGCCACCATGGTGCGGGCCTTCTTGAGCTCTTCGGGGAGAACGGGGTCGTATTTGAGCCGAAAGACCTCCACCAGCGCGGCCTTGATGACCTCCCGCAGGTTCTCCGGAGGAGCGGTGCCGGCGATCTCAAAGAGCCCCGGCCCCTGGGGAATGAAGGCGTAGGAGGAGATGGTGTGGACCAGGCCCTTTTCCCGCCGGAGCTTGCGATAGAGGCGGGAAGACTCTCCCTGACCGAGGAGGGCGGCGATCACGTCTATCACCGGGGCCTCGGGGGCGAGGAGGTTGGGCCCCGGAAGGGCGAAGTGGAAGTAGCCCTCCTGCACCGGGCGATCCAGGGTGACCAGGACCGGCGAGGTCTTGGGGGGCTCCTTGGGGAAGGTGAACTTCTCCGGCGGTTTGGCCGGGGCCTGACCGAAGTAGGCCGCGGCCCGGGCCAGGGCCTCTTCGGCCTCCACGTCGCCCACGATGACCACCGCTATGTAGCAGGGCCGATAGCGGCGGGCCATATAGTTAAGGATGTCCTTGCGGGTGATGGCCTTTACGGTTTCCGGATAGCCGATGATCGGCCGCCGATACGGATGCTTGACGTAAGCCTTGGCCATCACGGCTTCGGCCAGGGCGATGGGCGGACGATCCCGGCGCATGCGCATCTCTTCGAGGATGACCAGCTTTTCGCGCTCCAGTTCCTGAGGATCGAACTTGGAGTGAAAGATGGCGTCGGAGAGGACGTCGAGCGCCGTTTCCATGATGTCCGAAGGACCGGTCACGTGGTAGCACGTGTAATCGTAGGAGGTGAAGGCGTTGATGCTCCCGCCCATGCTTTCGATGGTGGCCGCGATCTCCCCGGGGCCGCGCTTTTCCGTGCCCTTGAAGATCATGTGCTCGATGAGATGGGTGATCCCGGCTTCCTTGTCCTTTTCGTAGGCGCTTCCGGCCTTCACCCAGACTTGGACGGCCACCACCGGGGCGCGATGGTTCTCTTCAACGATGACGGTGAGGCCGTTTTCCAGGACCGTCTTGTGGAGACCCGGGGCGATTTCCATGCTCCAAACTCCTTGGGCCAAAAAGATAAGAATAAAGGAGAGAAGGGGAACTAACCTCTTCATCTTGGCACCTCCTCAAACCCTTCCAATCAAAGCCTTATTTTTCCGGAAATGCAACCTTGGGTTAAGAAAGAAGATCTATAAAACAGGTTGAGTTTCTTGAGAAGAAGTCTCGGTTTCATAAAGGCTCGAAAGAGCTTTTTTTCGCGCCGTTAGCGAGAGATAACAAGATCGAAAAATCTATTTTTGGCAGAATCTTCTATTTTCCCCGCGATTTTTATCCCTTTTTTGCCTCTTAAATCCCTTTTACGTCTATCCAGAATGTTTGACACGAATGTTCAGTTTTGTTAGAGCCAGCCTACTGAGAGAAATTCACTCACAAAATCCCCGGAGAAGGAGGGGTCCATGTCGGATTTCAAGGAGGCGATTTCACGTAGTTGGCGACGGTTTGCCTGTACCAACTGGTCGCCC
>JAADCO010000144.1 GCA_013154385.1 Thermodesulfobacteriota bacterium | reverse complement strand
ACTTCCCTCTCGAGCACGATCTCTACCTGCGAGGGCTCGATCTTTATGACCTTGAGACCCGCGGGAAGGTCTATGTCCTTTTCGCGAAAAAAGATGGTATGAGAGCCGGGTTTGAAGTCTTCGAGATCGAGGGTTAAGACCAGCGGGCGATGGGTGAGGTTGCGCAGGATGCTGCGCGGACCGGTGACGTAGACGGTGATGGTCTTGGGAGGCGGTTTGACGAGGATGAGCTTCTCCGGCACGTTCTTGACCCGGATCTCCACCTGGACCGCTTGCTCGACCTTGTCTTCCAGGACGACGAAAAACCAGAGGAGCACGGCAAAGGCGAGCGAGAGGAGCTTGAGAAAGATGTTTTTGCTGAAGAAGTCGAGGGGGTTCATTTGAAAATGCGCCTCCGCCACCAGCGTTGATTCTCTTCAAACCCCAGCAGATTGAGAAGCAACTGGCGTAGCGTGTCGGGATCTATGTCCCTGTTTATCTTGCCTCCGAGGGCCACGGAGATGGTGCCGGTTTCCGCGGAGACCACGATGGCCACCGCGTCGCTCACCTCCGAGATGCCGAGGGCCGCCCGGTGCCTGGTGCCCAGCCGTCGGCTGATGTGCGGATTGGTGGAAAGGGGAAGGATCGCCCCGGCCACGGCGATGCGCCCGTTGCGGATGATCACCGCCCCGTCGTGGAGGGGGGACTCGGGGTGAAAGATGGCGTAGAGGAGATCGCGGGAGACCTTGGCGTCGAGGGGGGTGCCGCTTTCGATGAACTCTCCGAGCCCGGTGGTGCGCTCGATGACGATCAAGGCCCCGATCTTCTTCTCCGCCAGGGCCTTCACCGCCTTCACGATCTCTTCGATGGCCTGGCTGTAAATGGTGCGCGCCTTGATGAAAGGCGTCTGGCCCATCTGGATGAGGGCCCGCCGGATGTCGTCCTGGAAGACGATGATGACCACGAGAAAGATGGAGGAAAGGAAGGTGCCGAGAAGCCAGTGCAGGGTGAGGAGCTGAAGCTGGCCGGCAATGAAGTAGATCATCACCAGAAAGGCCAGCCCCGCCGCCATCTGCACGGCGCGCGTGCCGCGGATGAGAAGCAGGATGCGGTAAAAGAGATAGGCTACGATGAGGATATCAACGATGTCTTGCCAGCGGAGGAGGTCCAGATATTGCTTGAGAAGGGCCTTCACTGAACCTCCTTGAGAGCCTGGATGACCTTGAGGGTATCTACCGCCATCTCCACGTTGTGCACCCGCACCAAGTCTACCCCTTTAAGCGCCGCGTAGGCCACCACCGCCATGGTGCCGGCGTCCCGCTCCCGGGCCTCCTTGCCGAGGATCTCCCCCAGAAAGGCCTTGCGCGAGGGCCCGAGGAGCACCGGGCCGAGGGAGGAAAACTCATCAACGTGCTTGATGATGGCCAGGTTGTCTTCGAAACGTTTGCCGAACCCGATGCCGGGATCGAGGATGATCTTTTCCGCCTGCACGCCGTTGGAAATGGCAAACTCCTTTCTTTCCTGCAAAAAGTCTTTGATCTCCGCCACCACGTCCTCGTAATGAGGATCGAGCTGCATGGTCTGCGGCGTCCCTTTCATGTGCATGAGGATAACCGGCGCCCCGGTTTCGACCAGGACGCGAACCATCTCCGGATCGAACCTCAAGGCACTCACGTCGTTAACTATATCGGCTCCGGCAGCCAGGGCTTCGCGGGCCACCCGGGCCTTGTAGGTGTCTATGGAGATGGGGATGTCGAAACGCTTGCGCACGGCCTCGATGACCGGGATGACGCGGGCCAGTTCCTCCTCTGCGGGAACCGGCTTGGCAAAGGGCCTCGTGGACTCTCCGCCCACGTCTATGAGGTCCACCCCGGCCGAGACCATCTCCTCCACCCGAAAGAGGGCCCTATCTACCCGGTGATAGAGCCCTCCGTCGGAAAAGGAGTCTGGCGTGACGTTCAGGATGCCGACCACATAAGTGCGCCGGCCCCATTCAAAAAGGTGTTTCCCCACCGCCAGTGGTTTTCGCATTCCGGGGGCCTGTTTCTCTTAAGCGCTGCCTTCCGCCGGCTTGTGTTTCAACCCCAAAATCTCGTCAATGGCCGGCCCGTCCAGGGTCTCTTTCTCGAGGAGGGCCTGTGCCAGCTTGTGCAGCAGCTCGATATTGTCCTCAAGGATCTTCTTCGCGCGATGATAACAGGAAAGCACGATCTCGCGCACCTCGTTGTCAATCGCCAGTGCCGTAGCCTCGCTGTAGTTCTTGAACTGAGCGATCTCCTTGCCCAGGAAGACGTGTTCCTGGCGGTGACCAAAGGCCACGGGACCGAGCTTTTCGCTCATGCCCCATTCACAGACCATGCGACGGGCGATCTCGGTGGCCCGCTCGATGTCGTTTCCAGCCCCGGTGGTGCACTCCTTGAAGACGATCTCCTCGGCTGCCCGGCCCCCGAGGAGGATGGTGAGCCGTTTCAGGAGATAGTCCTTGGGATAGGTGTGCCGCTCATCGAGCGGGAGCTGCTGCGTGATACCCAGCGCCTGCCCCCGCGGGATGATGCTCACCTTGTGCACCGGGTCCGTGCCCGGCAGGAACTTGGCCACCATGGTGTG
The DNA here is from genome assembly GCA_013154385.1 of Thermodesulfobacteriota bacterium. Taxonomy (GTDB): domain Bacteria; phylum Desulfobacterota; class Thermodesulfobacteria; order Thermodesulfobacteriales; family Thermodesulfatatoraceae; genus JAADCO01. The sequence goes on along the minus strand of JAADCO010000144.1, from coordinate 1,549 downwards.
GCCGGCCTCGTGATAGGCCGTGATGCGCCGCTCCTCTTCGCTGATCACGGCGCTCTTCCTCTCCCGCCCCATGAGGATCTTGTCCTTGGCCTCTTCGAAGTCTTCCATGTCCACCTTGTTCTTGCCCTTGCGCGCGGCGATGAGGGCCGCCTCGTTCACCAGGTTCTCGAGATCCGCACCGGTGAACCCCGGCGTGGAGCGGGCGAGCACCGCAAGGTCCACGTCGTCAGCCAGAGGAATGCGCTTGGTGTGCACCTCAAGGATCTTTTCCCGACCCTTGACGTCCGGCGGCGGCACCACCACCTGACGGTCGAAACGACCCGGACGCAGGAGGGCCGGATCGAGGATGTCCGGCCGGTTGGTGGCGGCGATGACGATGATCCCCTCGTTTCCTTCGAAACCGTCCATCTCGACGAGGAGCTGGTTGAGCGTCTGCTCCCGCTCGTCGTGGCCGCCGCCGAGCCCGGCACCACGATGGCGCCCCACGGCGTCGATCTCGTCGATGAAGATGATGCACGGGGCGTTCTTCTTGGCCTGGCTGAAGAGGTCGCGCACCCGGGCCGCACCCACGCCCACGAACATCTCGACGAAATCGGAGCCGCTGATGCTGAAGAAGGGCACCCCGGCCTCTCCGGCGATGGCCTTGGCGAGGAGCGTCTTACCCGTGCCCGGAGGACCCACCAGGAGGATGCCCTTGGGGATGCGACCCCCGAGCTTGGTGAACTTCTGCGGGTCCCGGAGGAACTCGATCACCTCTTGGAGCTCCTCCTTGGCCTCGTCCACGCCCGCCACGTCTTTGAAGGTGACCTTCACCTGCTCGCCGGTGATCATGCGCGCTCGACTGCGGCCGAACGAAAAGGCCTTTCCGCTCCCGGCCTGCATCTGTCGCATGAAGAAGATCCACACCCCTATCAAGAGGAGCATGGGGAGCCAGGAGACCAGGAGCGAGAGGTACCACGGGTTGTCGTTCTTGGGCTTGACGGTGATACGCACTCCGGCCTCGCGCAGGAAGGGTACGAGATCGCTGTCGTCCGGGGCATAGGTGTAGAATATCTCGTGTTTGTCAGCCAAAATGCCCTTAATTTCCTGTCCTTCGATGACCACCTCTTTTATCTGGCCCTTCTGGACCAAATTGAGGAAATCGGTATAGGAGATCTCCGTACCCTTGTGGCGCGGAGTATTGATAAAGTTGAAGAGGAAGATCATGACCAAAGCGATGATCAACCAGAGGGTTAGGTTACGGTAAAAAGTTCTCAAATTTTCTCACCTCGAAACGGAAATTTTCTTCTTAAATTTAAATCCTGAGGGGTTACTTTGGCAATGGTGAAAGTTCGATGATCAAGGCCTCTTTGTCCCCTTTCTTCCATTCGAAACCTTCCTGCGCGAAGAAGCCGGGCACCCCTACGATCTCTCCGTCTTTTTCGATAATCGGCCAGGACCAGCGAAATTCATGAGGCACTTTCCGTTCCCAAAAGAGTTTCTTGAGTTTCTTGCGACCGTGAAACCCCGGGGGGCGAATTCGGTCACCGGCCCGCGCCGGACGCACGGT
>JAADCO010000123.1 GCA_013154385.1 Thermodesulfobacteriota bacterium | reverse complement strand
GGAGCTCTTCGGGCCGCCCTACTTTTCGTTCAGGGTAAGAGGGGCCTGCTTCGTGGTGCTCAACAACGCCCGGAAGAGGAGGATTGATCCCGTGCAGAAGTCCTGGCTGGCCCGCCAGCTGACCAACCGGGACTGTGCGGCGAAGCTCGTCTTCATGCACATGCCGATCATTGATCCCCGATGGGGGCCCGACCTCTATCAGCAGGGGGCCCTGGACCTCCTGGATCTCTTGAAGAGATACGGGGTTTCCTACGTGTTTTTCGGGCACGTGCACGGCTTCTTTTCCGGTCGGTGGGGAAACGTCCCCTATGCGGTCACGGGGGGAGCCGGGGCCAAACTATACGGTGAGGACCCCGAGCACTTCTTTTTCCACTATTTGAAGGTCACCCTCGGGCCGGACGGAAAGGTTGCGGTTCAGGTGGAAAGGGTGGAGCCCGTCTTTTCCGGCTTCTGGAACCGGTTCCATTATTTGTGCGGCGAGGTGCTGGCCTTTGTCAGAAGCCACTTCTACCTTTTCGCTTCCCTGCTCCTCGGCGCCTTTCTCCTGCTCTTCTTCCGCCTGAGGGGCTAGAGGATCACGTGCCCAAAAGCGGCTTCGACCAGGTCCTTCAGCCGTTTTACGGCCTGAAAGGCGTAGCGCAACATGTCCTGGTCGTGGGCCGAGAGTTCCTTGGGATTGATCCAGTAACTGATGGGTTCCCCGCGCTGCCAGTGCCGCACCTGGGCGTCGAGGGCGTAGTGGACCAGGAGATGGAAGGCGTGCTCGGCGTATTCTGCGTCCTGGGCGGAGAGCACGTGTTTCTCCTTGAGCGCCTCGATGCGCTCGAGGGTCCCCACCTCACCGATCCCCTCCTTCAGGCAGAGGACGCGCGCGGCTTCGACTACGAAGATGAGGCCGCTCCTCTTGAGATGCAGTTGCCCCTTGTGCGGCCCGTCTTTTTCCACGATGAAGTTCTTGAACATCCCGAGAGGGACCTTGTGCCCGGCTTCCTCCTCGAACATCTGCCGGATCACGTTGTGGTAGCCCTGTATCTCCTTCAGCATGAATTGCTTGAGGTTGTAGAAGAGCGAGAAGTCTCCCAGCAGGGGGGAGGCGTCGAAGACGAGGGTGAGATAGCGCACGGTGTGATAGCTCGAAAGCTCGAGCCAGATGACGAACTGCTTGAGCCATTCCGAATAGCGTTTGCGCCACAGGGGATTTTCGCTCATGATGTAGCCCGAGCAGCGCGGATAGCCGATTTCTTCAAGGATCTGGCCGAATTTGACGGCCAGTTCGCGAAAGTAGCCGTCAATCTCGTTGAAGCGGGAATCGGGATAGTCGGCAATGATCAAGCCGTGGTCCTGATCCGGGGCGAGCAGGGCCTCTCCCCGTCCGTGGCTCCCGGTGACGAACAGGCAGAAGGGCACCGGCGGTTCCTCTCCCATCTGCTCCACGGCCATCTCAAAGGCGCGGCGATGGATGTCCTGATGGATGAGGGAGAGCATGGTCATGGTGTCCACGGCGGAGATCCCGGCGGAAAGGCGGTTGGCCGCCATGGCGGGGAGATCGGCCTTCACCTCCGCCAGGTCCCGGGGGCTCTGGGCCAGCTCGATGCGGCCGATGATGAGAAGGGGCTCCTGATGGGTCATGCGCAGGAGATGCCGAAGGGTGACGATGCCCACGACCCGCCCGTCTTCCACCACCGGAAGGTGCTTGATCCCGTAGCGGGAAAGGAGGCTCAGCGCGCGATAGACCTTGTCTTTCGGGGAGATGGTGATGGCCGGCGCGCTCATGATGGCCGCGGCGGGGGTGCGGTCCGGGTCCACGGTTTCCCGCGAGACCACCTTGGTCAGGAGGTCGCGCTCGGTGATGATGCCTGCGGGGCGTTCCCTCTCGTCCACCACCACCGCCGAAGAGATCTGGCGGCGCGCCATCTCCTTGGCCACCTGGCGCACGGAGAGCTGAGAGGGGCAGGTGAACACCGGCGAGACCATGATCTCCTGCACCTGGGCGTGGTAAGGAAAGATGTTGGCCTTTCCCGCGGCCTCCAGGCGTTTCTTGACCGCTTCACTCAACCAGAGGTCTTTGTTCTCTTCGGGCATAAGCCCTCCTAAAACTGTTTCTGCAATTTGCGCAGGGAATACATCTTCTGGCAAAAAGCGAAGAGATCCTCAAGGGTGTGAATGCCCCTCTTTTTTAGGTGGGGCAAAAGTTTCAGGAAGATCTCGGCGGTGAGGAAGGCGTCTCCCAGGGCGCTGTGGAGCCCGGCCACCGGAATGCCCAGTCTCTCGGCAATGGCGTCCAGGTTGTGATTCTCGAACTCCTCGAAGAGCCCGTAGGAGATGAAGAGCGTGTCCACCACGGGGAAGTCCAGCTTGAGCCCGAGCTTCTGGGCCTCGATCTCCAGGAACTTGAGGTCGAAGGCGGCGTTGTGCGCCACGAGCACGGTGTCCCGGCAGAAGAGCAGGAACTTGGGGAGCACTTCGCGCAGGGTGGGTTTGTCCTTGACCATCTCGTCGGTGATGCCGTGGATCTTCGTGGCCTGGGGAGGGATGGGACGTTCGGGGTTGACCAGGGTGTGGAAGATGGCGTCCTTGAGGATGCGGCCCCGTTCGATGCGCACGGCGCCGATGGCCACGATGCGGTCTCCCTTGGAGGGCTCAAGCCCGGTGGTTTCCGTGTCAAAGGCCGTGTAGACGAGCTCTTCCAGGGGGCACTTGAGGAGATCCTTGCGGGGGCGAACCGCTTCGAAGAGATCGAAGTCGTAGGCCACCGGACGCCAGCCGCCCGGAGACTCGGTGATCGTGAGGCTCGAGAGGTCTTCCTCGGCCTTGGCCGGAATCGTGGCCGGAGCGATCTCCGGGGCCTGGAAACTCATGACCATCCCCAGGATGCGCCCCGAATCGTCCCGGAGGAGACAGGCCGAGCCGCGATGTCCCTCCCACTCCACGGGGAGACAGCCGCCGTTTGGGTTTTCCTGCAAGCGGCGGAAGAGGTCGGCGAGCATCTCGCGGTCGAAGATGGAAAGGGCGCTTCCCCCGAGGAAGGCGCGCTCCGGGCCGAATAGTCTCACGGCCGCGGGGTTGACCAGCACGATGCGGAAATCCTTGCTCACCACGAGCACGGCTTCGGCGATGTTCTGGAGCACCAGGGCCAGCACTTCCTTTTCGAGCTTCAGGCGCCGCGTGGCCTCCTCCACCAGGCGCTCGAGTTCCAGGGAGCGCTTCCTAAAGGCCGCTCCCAGTTTTTCGAGATGATCCGCCAGGGCCTCGAGGGAGCTTGCCGGTTCTTTTTCCTGCGGGGCCCCGAGGTCGTTGGCGTATTCCATGACGAGGATCTCCGCTTCTTTGGCCAGACGCCTGATTTCGGAGACCGGTCCGCGATAGAGGAGCATCATGAGGAAAAGCGACCAGAAGGTGTAGGCAAAACCGTAGACCAGGAAGTAGAACTGCTTTTTCGGGTCCGTGGGAGCCACGTTGGCGAAGAGCCAGATGAGCCCCACGAGGAAGGGGAGGAGGACCCCTCCGAGCCAGGTGAGGAAGAAAAGCGTTCTTAGTCGCGCCCGCAGTGGAAACACTACTTGAGATAGGCCAAAAGGGTTTTGAATTCCGGCGTTCCCGCCCTTTCCAGGAGCTCGTAGACGATCATCTCGGTGGAGACCACGTCCGCCCCGAGGTCTCGCAGGCGAAAGAGCCCGTAGGCCACGTTTTCCTGCGTCCGCGAGGAGGTGGCGTCTGCGGCGACGACCACGCGAAACCCCTCGAGCAGGCCCGAAAGCGCCGTCTGATAGACGCAGATGTGGGTTTCCACGCCGCAGAGGATCATGGTCTTCCGCCCCAGGGAACGGATCTCCCGGGCGATGGCTTCGTTTTTGAGCGCGCTGAATTCCGTCTTGTCGAAGAAGGTGAGCCCTTCGAGGAGAGAGGCGATCTCCGGCACGTAGGGTCCGAGGCCCTTGGCGTATTGCGTGGTGGGAACGATGGGGAGCTTGAAGGTCTTGGCCAGATGGATGAGGAGAGAGATGTTTTTCTTGACCCGGTCGGGCTCGTTGACCACGGCCATGAGCTTTTCTTGCGGGTCTATGATCAGCAGGAAACAATCCTCGGCTTTGAGGAACCCTTTCATCAGAACCTCCATCCGGTCTGCAATGGTCCTTGTTTTTCGTCTTTTTCCGGCACGCGCAGGAGCCGCTCCTC
>JAADCO010000047.1 GCA_013154385.1 Thermodesulfobacteriota bacterium | reverse complement strand
CTGGACTTCTGGTTCTGGGCGGATCTCTTCGTGGTCCCGGCCCCCATCGGCCTGGGTCTCGGGCGCCTGGGAAACTTCATCAACGGTGAACTCTACGGCAGGCCGACCGACGTGCCCTGGGCCATGGTCTTTCCCGAGGGCGGCCCCGTGCCGCGCCATCCCTCTCAACTCTACGAGGCCCTCGGCGAGGGGCTCATCCTCTTCCTCATCATGTGGAAGCTCCGCAAAAAGGACTGGCCCAGCGGGACGAAGTTCGCCTGTTTCCTCATCTTCTACGGGTTGATCCGCTTCTTCATCGAATTCTTCAGGCAACCCGACGCAGGGGTCCCGCTCCTCTTCGGCTGGATGACCAGGGGGCAGGAGCTCTGTCTCTTGATGATCCTGACCGGGCTGGTGATCTTCTTCTGGCGCTTTCGCAGGGCTCAGCGGTAGAGGAACCCCACGTAGACCAGATAGAGCCCGCAGAGCACCAGGCCCTTCAGGCGCCCGATGGAACGCTGATGGACGAGCATCAACCAGGTCAGGAAGAAGAACCCCATCATGGTGAGGAGATCAAAGAGGACGCCCTCCCTTTCGAAGGAAAAGGGTTTGACCGTCGAGGTCACCCCGAGGATGGCCAGCACGTTCATGATGTTTGAGCCGATCACGTTCCCCAGGATGATGTCTCCGGCGCGCCGATACGCCGCCACCAGGGTGGAGACCAGTTCCGGCAAGCTGGTGCCCACGGCCACCAGGGTGAGCCCGATGACGCGCTGCGAAATCCCGAAGCGCTGGGCAAGCCCCACGGCCCCTTCGATCAGGACATCCGCCCCCCAGGAAAGCAAACCGATACCCAGCACCAGGCCGGCAAAATGAAGGAGCAAGCGAGACCAGGGCCTTTCAGCGGGTTTTGTCTCCAGGCCGATGGCGGACGAGCTGTCCCGACGCATCAGCACGTAGAGGAAGAGACCCAGCAGCACGAGGAAGAGGAGCCCCTCGGGACGACTGAGGAACCCGTCTCTTGAGACGAGCATCAAGAGGCCCCCGGTAAAGACCATGAACGGGACCTCCTGGGTGACGAAACGGGTGGTGGTCCGAAGGGGGCGGATGAGGGCCACGAGCCCCAGGACCAGGCCCAGGTTGGCGATGTTGGAACCGATGACGTTTCCAAAGGCCACGGAACCCGCGCCCTTGAAACTGGCCACCAGCGTGGCGGCGAGCTCCGGGGCCGAAGTGCCCAGGGCCACGATGGTCAGCCCGATGAAAAGGGGCGAGAGCCGGAGGAGGACCGCCAGTTGCGTGGCGCTCCGGATGAGCACTTCTCCCCCGGAATAAAGCATCAAGATTCCCAGAGCCAGGAAGATCCAGTCGCGCATCTTAGGACTTGAGATGTTCCCCTAGACCTTGAACTCGGCGAAAGAGATCCACGAAGGCCCGCAGATCCTTGCGAGAAGCTATGTCCGCAAGCTCCTGAACGTGTTTCAGAAAGGAACGACGCATCTCTTCCCCTTCGGGGTTGTCGAATTGGATGGCGGCGTAGAGATATGGGTCTTGATCGGCGAATCTCGCCACGATGTCAAGTTGGCGGGCAAAACTCGGCGTGGCCAGGGACTTCAGCATGTCCGGGGCGATGCCGGACTCCTCGATGAGACGCCCCAAAGCCAGAAGCATGAAGTGGTTGATCACCTGGACGATGGCCATGACCCGGTCGTGTTCTCCCGGGGAGATGACGATGGCCTCCCCGCCCATGTCCTCGACGAAATCCCGGAACCATTCGAACCATCGGCGCCCGCGAGAAGGCCACATGGCCACCTTTTGGCCCTCGAGGTCCTTTTCCCCCGGGCCAAAGAGGGGATGAGCCGCCACCACCTCGGCCTTGCTCGCCTCGAGCATGAGCTCGTTTTGGACCTTCTTCAGGGAGCAGAAGTCAATGAGCCCCTGCTCCTCGGAGAGGAGGGGCCCTATCTCCTGCACCACTTCCCCGAAGACCGGCATCGGGACGGAAACGAAGATCACTTCACAGCGTTTGGCCAGATCACGGTTGTTCAGGGGCGTTCCCCTATCGGAAACCAGGACCTCGTAGCCTTCTCTCTCAAACTGTCGCTTGAACCACCGGCCCATCCGGCCGGCACCACCAACGATCCCGATAAGCGGTTTAGAAGAGGCAGGAGGCATCGGCTGAATTTTTAGAAGAGACCGAAGCCAAATAGCGACAGGCCGCCTCGGTCTTCAAAGGGAGCCATCGCCCGTGAGAAGAGAGGAAATACCATTTGCCGTTTTCGTAGCGGGCAATCCTGGCCCCGTGGTACCTCATCAGGAGCTTGACCTCATCCAGGTGCATGGGCGCCACCTGCTGGGTCGTGAAGGTTTCTGCCGTCTTCTTGATGAAGGCCAGACTGGCCGCTACCCAAATGGCCACAAAGACCAAGACCAGCAGAAAGCGTAACACGCAACGATCCTTCATGCTCTTTACCATAAAGCCTTCCGGGGGGATTTCAAGCAAGAGCCTTTCACTCGCCGTCGATGTACTTGTGCGCGTAGAGGCGCACGTGATGGCCTTCGAGCACGTGAAAGGTCTGGATCTTTTTAAGTAGAGTCGGAGAAAATTGCCCCAAAGGCAAATAGATCACCTTTTTGCCCTGGTGCGCGGCGAAGCGCTTGGCGAGATCCGCCGGCGGCCTCTTGGCGATGTAGACGATGTACTTCTCCAGCGAATAGTCAATGCCCGCCAAAAGGAGCCTCTCGGGTTTGGTGCGGGCGAAATCAAAGAGGGGATCATCCCACACGTCATAGACCCGCATGGGCGGATAGGTGAGCATGAAGCCCCCGTAGTGACAGCGCGAGATCCCCGGGCCGATGACCACCTCGCCGGCCTGCGTGGCGTAGAAGGCCATGTCCGACTCCTGATCGTGTTCCCCGTGCCAGGTGAGCTTCCAGGGATAGCGCTCCTGCGGGCCGGAATCTTCGTCGAAGATGACCACCACCGAGCCCACCTTTCCGGCCACGGGCCTTTCCTCGCGCACGTAGATGCGGCCTTCGTACCAGTGTCTGATGGTTTCGCGCAGGTCAATGCCGTCTTTCATGGAGGCCAGGAAGGGCTCCACACGGCGCAGGTCCTCGGCCAGGACGCGCAGGGCCTTCTTCATGACGAAGCGCCCAAACCCCTCCACCACCAGGTCCTCCGGGGGAAAGGAGCAGATGTTTATCCCGCGCCAGGCCTCTCGCCATTGCCCGGGGGACTTTTCCACGGGCTTTTTCTTCACCGGCATCAGGCGGCGCCGATGGAGGGGCTTCAGACGGCGAAAGATCTTCAGGCGACGCTGGGGTTTGAAGAGATCCTCGAGGGTTATCCTGATGGGCGCGAGATCCGGCGTTTCGGTCTGGTAGGGATACCTCGTCCCGAGTTCCCAGACCTCCCAGGCAAAGTCGTCGTTTACCGCGCCCCGGGCCGCCACCAGGAGCTGATAGAAATCCGGGGCCAACTTCCCCTCGACCAGGGCGTAGTTGCGGACGAACTGGCTGAGCACGGAAAGATACCGCGGCGGAACTTCCTCCCGGTTCTTCTCCCGATGCTGCTCGAGCGCTTTTTCGAGCAACTCCTTGAAGAGCTCCCAGCGATCAAGCCGCACCCCTTCCCTGCGCGCCTCCTCGTAGCGCCCCTGGATGAAGCCAATCTCCGAGAGCACCTCCCGGCTGGAATGGGCCTCGAGATGGAAGATGTGCACGCCGTCCCGATGGCGGCGCTCCATGGGTTGCGGGAGGGTCTCCCCCAGGAAGTCCATGATGGATCGGATATGGGCCAACCCACCCACGTAGACCACCCGCCGATAACGCTTGAGAAGCTCCTGGAGATGATAGGCAATGGCCCTTTCCCGATGCAGATCCAGGGGATTGGGCTCGTAGTCCACCTTGAGGGCCTCGGAAACGTACTTTTCGTAACCGATGCGCGCGATGGCGTAGGAATCGGGGAAGACCTCCGGTATTCCGGGATGACCCTCGACATCGAGATCCACGAAGTGCACGGGAAGCCCGTGCTCCCTGGCGGTCCGAATGGCCTCGATGAGGGGTTCCACCGGCTCGATGAGGAGGTAGATCGTCGTCCCGTCCCTTTCCTGATAGCTCACCACGGAAAGCAGGGGAAGACGATCCACCCCGCGCAGGATCTTTTCCGCCAGCGTGGGGGGATACTCCACCGCCAC
>JAADCO010000106.1 GCA_013154385.1 Thermodesulfobacteriota bacterium | reverse complement strand
CGGATGGAGCCCGATGGTGGGCTCGTCGAGCACGTAGAGCGTTTCCACCAGCTCCGAGGAAAGGGCCCGGGTGAGCATGACCCTCGCCACCTCGCCGCCGGAGAGGGTGCGGCTCTGGCGGTCGAGCGTGAGATAGGAAAGCCCCACCTCGTCGAGATAGACCAGCCGCCGATGCACCTCGGCCACCAGATTGGAGGTGGCGCGGTCGAACTTCTCGAGCAGGTGCTCCTCGACGAACCTCCGGGCCTTGGCGATGGGAAGGGCGTAGAACTCGGCGATGTTCAGCCCGCCCAGCCGATAGACCAGGGCTTCGGGCTTGAAGCGCGTGCCCCCGCACGTCGGACACGGCAGATAGGCCCGATAGCGCGAAAGAAGGATGCGCACGTGCGCCTTGTAGCGCTTGGTCTCCAGCCAGTCGAAAAGGCCCTTCACGCCGTACCAGTCGCCGTCGCCGTAGAGGATCTTCTGCCGAACCTCCTCGGGAAGCTCCTCCCAGGGCTTGTCCAGCGGGATGCCCTTCCGCCGGCAATAGGTGTGGAGCTCCTCCTCGTCCTCCCAAAAGGAGGGCAAACTCAGGACGGAGATGGCCCCTTCGGCCAGCGTCTTCTTCTTGTCCGGGATGACGAGATCCCAGTCAATGGCGATCACCCGGCCGAAACCGCGGCACTCCGGGCAGGCCCCGAGAGGGCTGTTGAAGGAGAAGAGGTTGGGTGTTTTCTTCGGCGCCTCGTAGCCGCAGCGCGGGCAGTAGGGCCTCTTGACCAGGCGCTCCTCCCGGCCGTAGGGCAGATGGATGCGTACTTCGTCTGCCAGGCGGAACCCCTGCTCCAGGGCCTCGAGGAGACGCGATTGGTCCTCCTCCCGGATCTTGAGGCGGTCGAGCACCACCTCCACCTCTTCGGGAAGCTCCTCGACCTCTTCGAGATCCGCCACCCGGTCGGCCAGGAAGAGGCGATGATAACCCGCGGCGAGGAGGCCCTCCTTGAGGAAACGCGCGTCCCTTTCCACCCGCAGGGGGGCGGTGATGACCGCGGCCTCACCCGGATGGGTCTCAAGGAGATAAGCCGCGGCGCGGGCCGGATCAAAGACCTTGATCTCCTCCCGGCAAAAGGGACAAAACGGCACTGCCGCGCGGAAGTAGAGCATCTTCGCAAAGTGCGTGAGTTCCGTGAGCGTGCCCACGGTGGAACGGGAACTCTTCACCGGATTGGTCTGCTCCACGGCAATGGCCGGGGGGATGTTCTCGATGGCCTCGACCCGGGGGCGCGGAAGGCGCTCGAGGTATTGACGCAGGTAAGCGGAGAAGGTCTCCACGTAGCGCCGCTGCCCCTCGGCGTAGAGCACGTCGAAGGCGAGACTCGACTTGCCCGCCCCGGAGACCCCGGTGACGCAGATCACCTGGTGCTGGGGGAGCTCCAGGTCAAAGCCCTTCAGGTTGTGCTGTCGGACCCCGCGGAGCCTAATTCGAGGGGACATCTTGCGCTGGTTCACGAAGGAAGGAACAGAACTTCTCCCAGCCCTCCCGCTGGATGACGGTGCCCAGCCTCTCGCCCCGGCGGCAGAAGGTCTTGTAGAAGGAAAGGACCTTCCTCAGGAGCTCGACCACGGTGGCCTCGTCCGCCAGGCTGCGGATCTCGCGCGCCAGTTGCGGATGGCGCCCGAGCTTGCCGCCTACGAGCACGCGATAGCCCCTGGCCTCGGGCACGAGGACCTGCTTGGGGCAGGCCCGAATGCAGAGACCGCAGTTGAGACAGCGCTCGGCGTCGAAAAGCGGCCAGCGGTCGTTCACCGTGACCGCCCCCTCCTCGCAAACCTCCTCGCACACGCCGCAGCTCACGCAATCGCCCGCCAGCGTGGGCACCATTTGCCCCACGAGCCCGAAGTCGGCGATCTGCACCTGCGTGCAGGCGTTGGGACAGGCCGCCACCGCCACGCGGAAGCGGAACTTCTTGCGCGCCTGGGGCGCAATGGACGCAAAGAACTCCTCGAGCCTGGCCTCCTCGAGCACTTCCTTGAGCAGGGGGATCACCGGCTCGATCTCCATGGCGGCCATGGGGCAGGCGCTGCTCCGACAGACCCGAATCTCAAAACCCGGCCCTTTGATCATGACTTGAGAACTTAACCGTTTAGCCGGCCTTTCTCAACGAAGAGCGGGCCCGTGGCAAGTTCCTTCACGGTGCGGAATAATTATGACCATGCCCAAGAGCGCGACGATGCCGGGAAAGTTTCAACTGGTGAGCCAGTTCGAACCCACCGGGGACCAGCCGCAGGCCATCGAGACCCTCGTGCGCTGGATCAACGAGGGCGTGCGGCACATGGTGCTCAAAGGGGTCACGGGCTCGGGGAAGACGTTCACCATGGCCAACGTCATCGCGCGGGCCAACCGCCCCACCCTGGTCATCGCTCCGAACAAGACGCTGGCGGCCCAGCTCTACAACGAGTTCAAGAAGCTCTTTCCCTACAACGCCGTGGAGTACTTCGTCTCCTACTACGACTACTATCAGCCCGAAGCCTACATCCCGGCCTCGGACACCTACATCGAGAAGGACGCCTCCATCAACGAGCTCATCGACCGCCTGCGGCACTCGGCCACCGCGGCGGTGCTCTCGCGCCGCGACGTGATCGTCGTCGCCAGTGTCTCCTGCATCTACGGCCTGGGTTCGCCTGAGGAGTACTCGCGCATGCATCTCTATCTCCGGGTGGGGCAGGAATACCCGCGGGAGCGCATCTTAAGACGCCTGGTGACCATGCACTACGAAAGGCGGGACTACGACTTCACGCGCGGAAGCTTCCGCGTGCGCGGAGACGTGATCGAAATCTTCCCGGCCCACGAAGAGAAGCGGGCCATCCGCGTGGAGCTCTTCGGCGACGAGATCGAGAGCCTGAAGGTCATTGACCCCTTTCGCGGCAAGGTCCTGGGGCGCATCGAGAGCGTGACGATCTTTCCGGGCACCCACTACGTGACCAGCGAAGACCGCCTGGAGCGCGCCATCGAGGGCATCAAGGAAGAGCTCGCCGAGCGGGTGGCCTGGTTCAAGGAACAGGGGCGCCTGCTCGAGGCCGAACGCCTCCTCAAGCGCACGCTCTTTGACCTCGAGATGCTCGAGGAAATGGGCTTCTGCCACGGCATCGAGAACTACAGCCGCTATCTCGACGGCCGCGCCCCGGGCGAACCTCCCTACACCCTGCTCGATTACTTCCCGGACGACTTCCTCATCTTCATTGACGAAAGCCACATCACTATCCCCCAGCTCCAGGGGATGTACCGCGGGGACCGCTCGCGCAAGGAGACCCTGGTGGAATACGGGTTCAGGCTCCCTTCGGCGCTGGACAACCGGCCGCTCACCTTCGAGGAGTTCGAGGCGCGGGTCAACCAGGTGATCTACGTCTCCGCCACCCCCGGGGACTACGAGCTCGAGAAGGCCGGAGAGCACCTGGTCGAGCAGATCATCCGCCCCACCGGGCTCATGGACCCGAAGATCGAAGTGCGCCCGGCCAGACATCAGATTGACGACCTGGTGGCGGAGATCAAGGAAAGGCTCTCCCGCGGCGAGCGGGTGCTCGTCTGCACCCTCACCAAGCGCATGGCCGAAGAACTCACCGAGTACCTGAACGACCTGGGGATCAAGGCCAAGTATCTGCACTCGGACATCAAGACGCTTGAGCGCGCCCGCCTCATTCGCGACCTGCGGCGCGGGGCCTTCGACGTGCTGGTGGGGATCAACCTCCTGCGGGAGGGGCTCGATCTCCCGGAGGTCTCGCTCGTGGCCATCCTCGACGCGGACAAAGAGGGCTTCCTGCGTTCGGAAAGGTCCCTCATCCAGATCGCCGGCCGCGCGGCGCGCAACGTGAACGGCACGGTCATCCTCTACGCGGACACGATGACCGAGTCCATGCGCCGGGCCATGGAGGAAACCGAACGCCGGCGCCGCATCCAGGAGGAATACAACCGCGAGCACGGCATCGTCCCCCAAACCATCAAGAAGGGGCTCGAAGACGCCCTCTCGCGCTTCTACGAAGGCGACTATCTGGAGCTCGACGAGCTGGTGGCAGACGAAGAGAAGTTCGAGGACCTGGAAGAACTGAAGCGGGCCATGAAACAGACGGAGAAAGAGATGCGCGAAGCGGCGAAAAAACTCGAATTCGAGCGCGCCGCCGCCCTGAGAGACCGCCTCTTTCGTTTGAGGCAG
>JAADCO010000019.1 GCA_013154385.1 Thermodesulfobacteriota bacterium | reverse complement strand
GAGGAGGCCTTCCTCAAAGACTGGCTCGCCCGTCATCCCGAGGCCGAGATCAAGACTTAGCCTCGAACACCGAAAGCAGATGGCCCATCTTGTCCCGCTTGCACTTGAGATAGCGATAGTTCTCCTGCTGGGGCTTGATCTCGATGGGCACGCGTTCCACCACTTCCAGGCCGTAGCCCGCCAGCCCGATGATCTTCTTGGGGTTGTTGGTCATGAGGCGCATCTTGCGCACCCCGAGGTCGCGCAGGATCTGGGCCCCGATGCCGTAGTCCCGCAGATCGGCCTTGAAGCCCAGGGCCTCGTTGGCTTCGACCGTATCCTTGCCCTGATCCTGGAGCGCGTAGGCCTTGAGCTTGTTCAGGAGGCCGATGCCGCGGCCTTCCTGCCGCAGATAGAGGAGCACCCCGCGCCCCTCTTCGCTGATCATCTCTAGCGCCCTCATGAGCTGGGGACCGCAGTCGCAACGGAGGGACCCGAAGACGTCCCCGGTGAGGCACTCGGAGTGCACGCGCACGAGCACCGGCTCCTCGGTGATCTCCCCCATGACCAGGGCCACGTGGGTGAAGGGATCAATGAGGTTGGTGTAGGCGAAGAGCTTGAACTCTCCCCAGGGCGTGGGGAGCCTGGTCTCCACCTCGCGCTTGACGAGGCACTCGTTACGCAGGCGATAGGCGATGAGATCCCGGATGGTGATGATCTTGAGCCCGTGCTTTTCGGCGAACTTTTCGAGGTCCGGCATCCGGGCCATGGTCCCGTCGTCGTTCATGATCTCGCAGATCACCCCGGCGGGCTTGAGACCCGCCAGACGGGCCAGGTCCACGGAGGCCTCGGTGTGTCCGGCGCGCACGAGCACCCCGCCCTCCCGCGCGCGGATGGGAAACACGTGTCCCGGGGTGACGATGTCTTCCGGACCGCTCTTGGGGTCTATGGCCACCTTGATGGTGTGGGCCCTGTCGTAGGCGGAGATCCCGGTGGTCACCCCGTAGCGGGCCTCGATGGACACGGTGAAGGCCGTGTCGAACCGGCTACCGTGACGCCGGGGCTGGAGGGGAAGCTGAAGGCGCTCGATGTCCTCCGGAGGCAGGGCCAAGCAGATGAGCCCGCGGCCGTACTTGGCCATGAAGTTGATGGCCTCCGGCGTGACCTTTTCCGCGGCCATGACCAAGTCGCCTTCGTTTTCCCGGTCCTCGTCGTCGGTGACGATGACCATCTTGCCCGCGCGAATGTCCTCCAAGGCCTCCTCGATGGTAGCAACCGGCATCTATTCCTCCTGAAAAGCGACTAGCGGCTACATTATACTCCGCTTCCTCATCTCGCCTAGCGTCGAGGTTTTCGTTAAGCTTGCCTCATGTCGCGAGATACGGATCGTGTAGCGCGCGGGGCGCGTTCGGTGACCCTGGCCGTGCTCCTCAGCCGCCTCCTGGGGCTGGTGCGCGAACAAGTGCTCGCCGGGCTCTTCGGCGCCGGCCTCCAGATGGACGCCTACGTGGTGGCCTACCGGTTGCCCAACCTCCTGCGCGACCTCCTCGCCGAGGGGGCCTTTGCCTCGGCGTTCGTCACCGTCTTCAGCCACACCCGGGAAAAGGAAGGGCTTGACCGCACCTGGCAACTGGCCAGTCGGGCCCTCTCCTGCCTCCTGCTCATCGTGGGCCTCCTCGTCCTCCTGGGAGAGGGGCTCGCCCCCTATCTCGTGAGACTCCTGGCCCCGGGCTTCGTCTCCAACCCGGAGAAGCTCTCCCTGGCCACGCTGCTCACCCGGATCATGTTCCCCTTCCTGGCCCTGGTGAGCCTCTCCGCGGTCTTCGGGGGAATGCTCAACACCTTCGGCTACTTCTTCGTGCCCGCCATCTCCTCGGCGTTCTTCAACCTGGTCTCCGTGGGCGTGGGCGTGGTCCTCTACTTCTGGCTCAAGGCCCAGGGCGTCACCCCCATCGTGGGCATGGCCTGCGGCGTGATCGCCGGGGGGCTGGCCCAGGTGCTCATCCAGTGGCCCCTCCTGCGCCGGATAGGGTTTCGCTTCCGGTTCGCCCCCCTGTTCCAGGACCCGGGGGTGCGCGAGATCTTCCGGCTCATGGGGCCCATGGTCCTCGGTTTCTCCGCCATTCAGCTAAACGTCTTCGTCAACACCTACTTCGCCTCCCTGTGCGGGGAAGGGGCCGTTTCCTGGCTCTCCTACGCCTTCCGGGTCATGTACGTGCCCCTGGGGCTCTTCGGCGTGGCCCTCTCTCTTGCGCTCCTCCCGGTGGCCGCGGCTCAGGCCGCCCAGGGGGCCTTCGGGGAGCTCCGGAAGACCTACGTCTCCTCCCTGCTCATGGGCCTTTCCCTGGCTCTTCCCTCGGCCGTGGGGCTCATCATCCTTTCCGAGCCCATCATCCGGCTCCTCTTCGAACGCGGGCGCTTCACCGCCTTCGACACCAAGCAGACCGCCCTTGCGCTCTCGCTCTTCGCCCTGAGCCTTCCGGCCTACGCCACGACCAAGGTCACCACGCCCATCTTCTACGCCCTCAAGAAACCCCGCGTCCCCATGCTCTCGAGCTTCGTCTCCGTGGGCGTGAACCTCCTCGTGGTCCTCTCCACCCTCCATTCCCTGGGCTTCCGCGCCGTGGCCCTGGCCACCGCCTCGGGCATCATCACCCAGGCCCTTCTCCAGGTGAGCATCCTCTACCAGATCCTCAAAGGCTTTCCGCTGAGAAGACTCCTCTCCGGCTTCCTGCGCCTCCTGCTCTCCGCCGCGGTCATGGGGCTTGTGGCCTTCTGGCTGAACTCCCATCTCTCCTCCCTCACCACCCTCAAGCTCCTTTTCGCCCTCCTCGGAAGCATCCTCCTCTGCGCGCTCACCTACTTCGCCATCTCCGCCCTCCTCGGGCCGCACGAAGCCCTCTATCTCTTCCGCTCCCTCAAAAAGTCCCCGGCCCGCAAAGATTAGTTTTTGTCACTTTCGGATGCTTTATGCTACAATATACGGGCCTCGCAGGTTGCAGAAGTGACGATGATGGCTAGCGGAAAGGTTGTTTTCGACACGTTTGGTGCACATTTGCTGAACTAGGGCATCAGGGGCTTCGCTTGCGGGGCCCCTCGAAGCCGGCCTCCTTTTGAGGAGGGAAAGGCTTTCGGTTCTTTCCCTCCTTTTCTTTTTGGCCGCCTCAATCCTCGCGCAGGAAACGCAAGAAGTGGGCCACGAGCTCTTCTTTCGGTTCCTGGGCGGTCTTTTCCCGGAGGAAGGCGCGGAAGAGTTCTTCGGGGCTGAAGTGGCGCACCATCTGGCGCGGACGCTGCTCCACGGGCACCTCGAAGTGGAGCCCCAAAAGACGCCCTCGATAGGCCTCCCGCAGGCGGGAGATGGCCTGGGGCCCCGGGTTCAGAGGCGGGAAGCGCAGAAAGACGAGGGCCTCGTCGTCTCCGGCTGCCGCCAGGGCCGCCTCCACGCTCTCGAAGGTGAGCTCCCTCACCTCCGGCCGACGGCGCAGGGGCCGAAAGGAGACGTCGCCTTCCCGCCAGAGGACGAAACCCTTTTCCTGCCGGGCCTCGCTCAGATCGAAGGGAAAGATGGAACCCGCGTAGACCAGCCCGGAGGAAGGCTCCTGGAAGCGGTGCAGATGCCCGAGGGCCACGTAATCCGCCGCCGGGGAGAAGTACTCAACGGGCACGCGCTCAAGGCCCCCGAGGAAGAGGCGCTCCGAACCGGAAGCCTCGGCCCCCTGAGCCCAGAGATGGGAGAGCACGAAGAAGTGATCCGCGGTGAAGGCGGGTTCCGCCGCCAGGAAGGAGCGAAGCCTCTCCTCGTAAGCCTCCCCCGCCAGCCCCCAGC
This sequence comes from Thermodesulfobacteriota bacterium, assembly GCA_013154385.1. Lineage (GTDB taxonomy): Bacteria > Desulfobacterota > Thermodesulfobacteria > Thermodesulfobacteriales > Thermodesulfatatoraceae > JAADCO01. The sequence continues at coordinate 403 of JAADCO010000019.1, read as the reverse complement.
GCACCTCCGAGGGATAGGGCAAGATCCGCAGGGCCACGATCCGGTTGCGCTCCTTGAAGTGGACCCGCAGGAACCCGTCCTTCATCTCGAAGCGGAAGTAAGGGGTCTCCCCGGAGAAGAGACGGAGGTCCTCTTCCGGCCGCGCCGCCAGCACGATGCCCGAAAGACCGGCCATCAACGGGCGCGGGACCTCGAACTTTTCCGGCGCATCGTGGTTTCCCGCACAAACCACCACCAAACGCCGGCCACCGGCCGAAAGCCTCACCAGGGTCCGATAGAGGAGCTTCTCCGCCTTGAACGGGGGGTTGTAGGTGTCGAAGACGTCGCCGGCCACGAGGACGAGGTCCACCTCCTCGGCTTCCGCCGCTTCCACGAGCTCTTCGAGAAGGGCCTCCTGAATGGG
>JAADCO010000015.1 GCA_013154385.1 Thermodesulfobacteriota bacterium | reverse complement strand
ACGAAGATCCCCTCTTCCCGCGCCAGACGTCGGGTGAGTTCGAAGGCCTCTTCGTCGTGCACGTGATAGAGCTTGTCGAGGAGCTTCTTGTCGAAGATGCCCGGCGGATAGGATTCCTTCATGTTCTTGAGACCCTGGATGCGATGGCCGGGATAGGGCTCCACACCCACCACCTTCACCGGGAGCTTGTGGTCGCGGAAATAGCGAGACATTCCCATCAGCGTGCCGGTGGTCCCCATGCCCGCCACCACGTGCGTGACCTTGCCCTCGGTGTCGCGCCAGATCTCCGGCCCCGTGCCCTCGTAGTGGGCCTTCCAGTTGGCCGGGTTGTTGAACTGATCCGTGAGGTAGTACTTGTCCGGATGCTTGCGGGCGAGCTCGTAGACGGCCTCGATGGCCCCGTCGGTGCTCTTCTCCGCCGGGGTGAGGAGGATCTCCGCGCCAAAGGCGCGCATGATCTTGCGCCTTTCCACCGAGGCCCCTTCGCTCATGGCGATGAGACAGCGGTAGCCCTTGACCGCAGAGACCAGGGCCAGCCCTATTCCGGTGTTTCCGCTCGAGGCCTCGATGATGGTCTTCTCACGGGTGAGTTCACCGGATTCCTCCGCCGCCTCGATCATGGAGAGCGCGATGCGATCCTTGACGGAGCCACCGGGGTTCACGGCCTCGATCTTGGCCAGTATCTGCACGCGCGGGTTGGTCTTCAGGCGTTTGATGGGGACGAGGGGGGTGTTTCCGATCCGATCAAGTACGTTCCCGTAACGCCGGCGGGCCATACGTCACCTTTAACAGGAATTTCCGCCCAGAGCTAGCTCTTGATAGAGCTGCGCAGGACGAGATAGAGGTCCACCGGACGCAGGCCGTTTTTTTCGGCAATCTTCCCGAACGTCTCCCGCGGGCTTTCGACCTCGATGCCCCGCTGGCGCAGGATCTTTACGGCCTCCTGCGGCTCGAGCCCCAGGATGCGGGCCACCTTCCCCAGCGGAAGCTGCTCGGCGTGGGGCACGGGAGGCGGGACCTCGGGGCGAAAAGACTGCTTGAGGTCCTTCTGGAAGCTCGTCACCCAGCCGAAGGGAGGCCAGTTCTTGACCGAGCCCACCGTCACGATGAGGCCGAGGAGGAGCGTGAGAAGGAGCGGTCCGGTCTTTCCCAGATAGCGCTTGAGGCTCTTGAAGTTGAGCACCACGTGCCAGATCCCCAGGGCGAGGAAGAGAAAGCCGAAGTTGATGTGGATGGCGTCCCATTGATGCTTGTTGAGGCCCAGGAAGCGCCAGTCCACCCAGAAGGCGATCTTTCCCGGGGGCTCGATGTAGAGCACGATGCCCGTGACCAGGAGGGCCAAAAAGGAAAGGGCACAACCCAGACTGACCCAAACTCTCATGAAGAAGCCTCCTCCAAACCGTACTTGGACAGCTTATAGCGCAGCACCCGCTCGGAGATCCCCAGAAGCTCCGCCGCCCTGGTCTTCACCCCTCCGGCCTCTTCCATGGCCTTTTTGATGCGCGTCCGCTCAAGAAGGGCCACGGCTTCGGGCAGGGGAAGGGAGCTCAAGAGGTCCGGAAGCCCCTCGGCCTTCTTGCCCGAGAGATAGGGCGGAAGGTCCTCGGCGGTGATGAGGTCGTCCTCGGCCAGGATGACCGCCCGCTCGACGATGTTTTCGAGCTCGCGCACGTTTCCCGGAAAATGGTAGGACAGGAGAAGCTCCCAGGCCTCGCGGCTGAAGTCGCGCACCTCCTTGCCGTGCTTCTTGGCGAACTTGGTCAGGAAGTAGCGGGCAAGGGGCAGGATGTCCTCGCGGCGCTCCCGAAGCGGCGGGATCTTGATGGCAAAGACGTTGAGCCGCCAGAAGAGGTCCTCCCGGAAGGTCCCCTCCTTGACCATGGCGTCGAGATCCCTGTTGGTGGCGGCGATCACGCGCACGTTGACCTTGATCTCCTTGAGCCCTCCGACCCGGCGAATGGTTCCGTCCTGGAGCACGCGCAGGAGCTTGGCCTGCAGGGAAAGGGGGAGATCGCCGATCTCGTCCAGGAAAAGGGTCCCCTGATCTGCGGTCTCGAAGAGACCGGGTTTCGCGCGGTCGGCCCCGGTGAAGGCCCCCTTCTCGTGCCCGAAGAGTTCGCTCTCGAGCAACCCTTCCGGGATGGCGGCGCAGTTGATCTTGAGAAAGACGCCCTCCTTCCGCGGGCTCAAACGATGGATGACGTTGGCCAGGACTTCCTTGCCCGTCCCGGACTCCCCGAGGATGAGCACCGTGGCGTCGGTGGCGGCGACCTTGGCCGCGAGCGCCAGCACCTGGCGCATCTTGTCGCTTTCCGCCACCACCTCCGGGATCTCCGGCACGGAAAGCTCCGCCAGCCGGGCCTTTAAGTTCTCCACTTCCTTGCGCAGCCGGAGCTCCTTGAGGGCCTTGTTGACGATGAGGAGGAGCTCCTCGAGATTCACGGGTTTGGTGAGATAGTGATAGGCGCCCCTTTTCATGGCCTCCACCGCCCTCTCCACCGTGGCGAAGGCGGTGAGCATGATGACCTGCGTGAGGGGGTGCTTTTCCTTGACGAAGGAGAGGAGATGGAGACCGTCTTCGTCGGGAAGCCGCCAGTCGAGGATCAGGAGGTCGGCCGGAGACTGGGAGAGCCGCTTCTTGGCCTCGGCCGCGGTGTGGACGAAGTCCACCTCGAAACCTTTGTGGGCCAAGTAATCCGCCAGGATCTTGGCCTGGGCCTCGTCGTCTTCCACGATCAGGAGCCGGCCTTTCATGGGGGTCTATTTAAATCCATCCTCCGCGCCTGAGGAAGGACCTATTGGGGGTTTATGGAAAAAACGAAAGAGTTTATAATTTAGCGCGATTAAAAACCAAATAACCAAGATTTGAGGTGATTGAAGGAGTTTATGAGGGAAAGGAACCAATCAGAGATCGTCACGGTACAACGCACCTTCGAAGACAATTCCCTGGCGCGCTGGCTGTACGGAGAGAAGGGCTCCCATCTGAAGACCATCGAACGCGCCTTCAAGGTGAACATCCAGGTCCGGGGCAACGAGATGCAGATCACCGGCGACAGGGTGGACACGGAGCTCGCCGACCGGACCTGTGAGCAGCTCTACGGCCTGCTCAAGGCCGGCTACACCCTCTATCCCAGCGACGTGGAGTACGCCACGAGGATCATCAGCCAGAACCCCTCGGCCAACCTGAAGGACATCTTCCTCGAGACGGTCTTCGTGAGCTCCGGCCGCAAGGTCATCACGCCCAAAAGCATCAACCAGAAGCTCTACATTGACGCCATCCGCAAGCACGACATCGTCTTTGGCGTGGGACCCGCCGGCACGGGAAAGACTTATTTGGCCATGGCCATGGCCATTTCCTACTTCATGCGCGGGGAGATACAGCGCATCGTCCTCGTGCGTCCGGCGGTGGAAGCCGGCGAAAAGCTGGGCTTCCTCCCCGGAGACCTGGTGGAGAAGGTGAACCCCTATCTCCGGCCCCTCTACGATGCCCTCTACGACATGCTCCCGTTTGACAAGGCCTCTCGCCTCATCCAGAAGGGCATCATCGAGGTGGCGCCTCTGGCCTTCATGCGCGGGCGCACGCTCAACGAGGCCTTCATCATCCTCGACGAGGCCCAGAACACGACCTCGGACCAGATGAAGATGTTTCTCACCCGTCTGGGCTACAGCTCGCGCGCGGTGATCACCGGAGACATCACCCAGATCGACCTCCCCGAGGCCAAGAAATCGGGTCTGGTCGAAGCCGTGGAGTTGCTTCAGGGAATAGACGGGATCGCCTTCGTGTTCTTCAACAAGCAGGACGTCGTGCGGCATCCGCTGGTGCAGCGCATCATCGAGGCCTACGAGAACAAAGAGCAGAAGAAGGAGTTTACTCAGTGAGGACCCGCCTCGTGCCGGTGGAAGAGGCCGTGGGGATGGTCATACCCCACGACATCACCGAGATCCGGCCCGGAGAGTTCAAGGGCCCGGCCTTCAAGAAGGGGCACGTCATCCGCGAAGACGACGTAGAGCACCTGAAAAGGCTCGGGAAAGAGCACATCTACGCCCTGGAGCTCGAAGAGGACGAGCTCCACGAAGACGAGGCCGCCCTGAGGCTGGCCGAGGCCGTGGCCGGCCCCGGGGTCTCGTTTTCCCCCCGCATCAGCGAGGGCAAGGTGAGTTTCTTCGCCGACGAGACCGGGCTCTTCAAGGTCGAAGTAGAGGATCTCTACCGGATCAACCTCCTCGGCGAGATCATGCTGGCCACCAGACACACGGACTTCTGGGTGCGCAAGGGAGAGCCCGTGGCCGCCGGGCGCGCCATTCCG
>JAADCO010000076.1 GCA_013154385.1 Thermodesulfobacteriota bacterium | reverse complement strand
TGGGGGATCCGCACCCTCTCGGCGCGCGAGGTCCTCTACAACCCGGTTTCCTACCACAACGGCTCGGTCTGGCCGCACGACAACGCCCTCATCGCCTGGGGGCTTGCTCATCACGGGTTCAAGCATCACTTGAACCGTCTTTTCCAAGGCCTCTTTGAAGCGAGCATTTATTTCCCCTACCACCGGATGCCGGAGCTCTTTTGCGGCTTCGGCCGGAGGCCGGACGAGGGCCCCATCCCCTACCCCGTGGCCTGCAACCCGCAGGCCTGGGCCGCGGCCTCGGTCTTCTTCCTGCTCGAAGCCGCCCTGGGCTTGCGCTTCACCGCCAAGGGCCTCTGCTTCTGCCGGCCGAGTCTCCCCCGGTTCCTGAAGGAGGTCCACATCCGGAACCTGCGCGTGGCCGGGGCCGGGCTTGATCTCGACATCGTCAACCACGAGACCGACGTGACCATCAACGTGCTACGCAAGCCCCGCGGGGTGGAAATCATCGTGCTCAAGTAGGCGGCATTTTAGGCTTGAAAGCCCAAGGGGCTCGTTTATGTTTTAGGGCATGCTTCCCAAGGCCACGCGTAAAGAACCGGTGCTCTTTCAGACGACCACGGGTCTCATGATGGGGCTCGTGTGTTACCATCACGGGATGGAGACCCTCTCCTTCGTGCTCGAGAAGAGGGAGTTCTTCGATCTCGAGTGGCCCGCCCTGGTGGCCCTAGACGCCCAGGGCTGGCATCCCATCCCGCTCATGCTCGAGCACGTGGTCATGCAGCGGGCCAACATCGTGTGGTACACCACCAACCTTCCGGAGATGCTCCTCCAGCAATACCGGGAAAGGCTCCCCATCCGGCCCGAGACGCCTCCGGAACCACCTTCTCCGCGGAAGACCAAAAAGAAGGAAGAGAAAGAAAAGATCGTCGTCTTTCCGGGGTTGAAACATGAAGATTAAGCTCGCTCCCTCGATCCTCTCGGCAGACTTCAGTCGTCTGGCCGAGGAAGTAGGCGCCGTGGTCAAGGCCGGCGCCGACGTCATCCACATCGACGTCATGGACGGCCACTTCGTGCCCAACATCACCCTCGGGCCCCTGGTGGTCGAGGCCATTCGGTCGGTGACGAACCTTCCCTTCGACGTCCACCTCATGATCGAAGAGCCGGACCGCTATCTCGAAGCCTTTGCCCGCGCCGGGGCGGACTGGATCTCCGTTCACGTGGAGGCCTGCCCCCATCTCCACCGCACCGTGGCCCGCATCAAGGAACTCGGGAAACGGGCCGGCGTGGCCCTAAACCCCGCCACTCCGCTTGAGACCCTCGACTACATCCTGGAAGAGGTGGATTTCGTCCTCGTGATGAGCGTGAACCCGGGGTTCGGCGGACAGAGCTTCATCACCTCGTCCCTCCGCAAGATCCGCACTCTCAAGGAAATCCTGCGCGACCGCGGGCTGGAGATCCCCGTGGAGGTTGACGGCGGCATAAACCTCGAGACCGTGGGCGAAGCGGTGCGCGCCGGGGCCGATATCCTCGTGGCCGGCTCGGCGGTCTTCGGCACCAAGGACTACGTCGAGACCATCAAGTCCTTCCGCCAGCAGATCATCGAAGCCCTGGCCATCTAGCTCCGCAAGGAGCCGGTTTCCCCTACGTTTTGACGGTTCACAAAGGCGGGAAGCTGTGTCACTCTATGGCCATGAACGTCTTCTTTTTCAAGCTGGCGCTCATGGTCTACGCCGTGGCCACCGTGGGCTACTTCGTCTACCTCTACACCATGAAGGAGGAGGCCGCCCGCGGCGCCTACTACGTGCTCCTGGTGGGCTTCGGGCTGCACACGATAAGCCTCGTGGCACGCTGGCTCGAAGCGGGTTATCCGCCCTTTACCAACCTCTTTGAGGCCACTTCCTTCCTCGCCTGGGCTCTCGTCCTGGGCTATCTCGTGCTCGACCGACGTTTCCAGCGTCAGGGGCGCGTGCTGGGCGCCTTCGTGACCCCCATCGCCACCCTTCTCATGCTCTACTCCTCCTTCTGCCCGAAGGACATCCTTCCCCTGCCCCCGGTGCTCCGGAGCCTCTGGCTCCCGATACACGCGGCCATCTCCCTCCTTTCCTACGGCTTCTTCATCCTGGCCGCGGCAAGCGGGGTGATGTACCTGCTCCAGGAGCGGGAGATCAAGAAAAAGAGGCTCGGCGGGATCTTCAAGCGCCTCCCCTCCCTCGAGACCCTCGACCGGATGAACGAGCTTTCCCTGAAGATCGGCTTCCCGCTCCTTACCCTGGGCATCATCACCGGGGCGGTCTGGGCCGAGGAGGCGTGGGGAACCTACTGGAGCTGGGACCCGAAAGAGACCTGGTCCCTCATCATGTGGCTGGTCTACGCCGCCCTTCTCCACGAGAGGCTCGCCGTGGGCTGGCGGGGCCGGAAGGCGGCCTGGCTCTCCATCGTGGGCTTTCTCACCTGGCTCATTTCGTTTTTCGTGGTTAATCTATTCATTCCCGGGGCGCACACCTATGTCGAATGGCACGGCTAAAGACCAGATCGTCCTCCTGGGTCTCAACCACCGCACGGCGCCGGTGGAGATCCGGGAAAAGCTCTCCTTTGCCGGGCGGGACTTCGATCCGGTTTCACTCTTCCTCGAGCTTCCCCTGGTGCGCGAGGCCTTCTTCCTTTCCACCTGCAACCGGGTGGAGATCCTCTTCGTCACCCGCGAGCCGGAGGCCGCGGTCGAGGGCGTGAAGGAGGTCTGGGCCCGGGCCAACGACCTTCCGGTCTCCTCCTTTGAGCCGCATCTCTATCAGTTCCGCAACCGCGAGGCGGTGAAGCACCTCTTCCGCGTGGCCTCGGGGCTTGACTCCCTGGTCCTCGGGGAGCCGCAGATCCTCGGTCAGCTAAAGGAAGCCTACCGGCGCGCGGCGGAAAGGCGCGCCACCGGCGTCATCCTCAACCGCCTGCTCCACAAGACCTTCTCCGTGGCCAAGAGGATCCGGTCCGAGACCGGCATCGGGAGCCACGCGGTCTCCGTGAGTTACGCCGCGGTGGAGCTCGCGAAGAAGATCTTCGGCGACCTGCGCGAAAAATCGGCCATGCTCATCGGCGCCGGAGAGATGGCGGAACTCGCCGCCCAGCACCTCCTGGCCCAGGGGGTGGAGAAACTGATCGTCGCCAACCGCACCCTCTCCCGGGCCATCGAGCTGGCGGAACGCTTCCGCGGGGAGGCCATCTCCCTCGAGGAGCTTGAGGACTATTTGCTCAAGGTGGACATCGTCATCAGCTCCACCGGCGCCCCGCACTACATCCTCACCGCCGAGCAGGTCAAGCGCCTCATGCGTCCGCGGAAGATGCGTCCCATCTTCTTCATAGACATCGCCGTGCCGCGCGACATCGAGCCCGCGGTCAACGAGATCGAAAACGTCTTCCTCTACGACATAGACGACCTCAAGGCCGTGGTGGAGGAAAACCTCGCCTATCGTCGCAAGGAAGCCGCGCGCGCCGAGCGCATCATCGAGGAAGAGGCCCTCAAGTTCGAGGCCTGGCTCGAACAGCTCGAGGTCTACCCCACCATCGTGGCCCTGCGCCAGAAGGCCGAGGCCATCCGCCGCAAGGAGCTCGAAAAGACCCTCTCCCATCTGCGGGGGAAGGTGGACGAGGAGACCATCGAGGCCCTCGAGACCCTCACCAAGTCTCTGGTCAACAAGCTCCTCCACGACCCCATCATCTACCTCAAGAACCGCTATCATCGCGACGGCCAGCAGGTGGTGGACTTCACGCGCAAGATCTTCAATCTCGACGGCGAAGCCCCTCTCGAGAGCCTCCCGCCGGAGATCCATCTCCCCGACGAGGCCGAAGAGAAGACCAAGCACTAGAAGACCTTTCCGGGGTTCATGATGCCGGCGGGGTCGAAGACCTCCTTCATGCGTCTCATGAGCTCTATGCTTCGCGGAGAAAGCTCCCGCGGCAGATAGGCCCGCTTGGTGAGGCCGATCCCGTGTTCTCCGGAGATGGTGCCGGTGAGCTCGAGGACCTTCTCGAGGATCCTCTCCCGGAGCGCTTCGGCGGCCTCTCTCTGCGCCTCGTCGAAGAGGATGTTCACGTGGACGTTTCCGTCCCCGAGATGGCCGAAACAGGCCACCTGAAGCCCGCTCCTTCGGGCCTCTTCCTTCACCGCGGAAAGGAGGTCCACCAGGCGTCTCCTGGGGACCACCACGTCGTCGGCAAGCTTCAGCGGGGCGATCTTCTTGAGCGCCGGGGAGATGTTGCGGCGCGCCTGCCAGAGGCGCTCCCGCTCCTTTTCTTCCCGTGCGGTTTCGAGGAAGGTGGTCTTTTTCCGGAGGAGCTCTTCGGCGCGCTTCAAGTCTTCCTCCAC
>JAADCO010000081.1 GCA_013154385.1 Thermodesulfobacteriota bacterium | reverse complement strand
CCACCAGGTCAATGGGCTTGATGCCCTGCTCTTCGAGCTGGCGCATGTGCTCCGGATTGGAGCGGATGGCAAGTATACCCCCGTGGATCTTGGGATGGAGGGTCTTCACCCGGCCGTCCAGCATCTCGGGGAACCCGGTGACCTCGGAGACGTCGGTCACCGGCACCCCGGCCTCGCGGATGACCCGCGCGGTCCCGCCGGTGGAGATGATTTCCACGCCCATTTCGTGAAGGGCCTTGGCAAAGTCGGCCACACCCGTCTTGTCCGTGACGCTGATGAGAGCGCGCTTGATCCGGGGCATTTTCTCCTCCTAGGCAATACCGATCTCTTCGTCAGTTAGATAGCACGCCGGGTCTGGTGCCCAAAGGTCGCCTGTCGCGGCCTCCGCTCGTACGCGGAAATTTCCGGCACAGCAGTCGAGAAAACGGCATTTAGAGCAGCGTCCTTTGACGTATTTCCACTTTTCTTTCAATTTGGCCATGAGCGGATCGCTCGTATCCATCCAGATCTCGCTGAAGGGCCTTTCGCGCACGTTTCCAAAGGAGTAGTGCCGCCAAAATTGGTCGGCGTGAACCGAGCCGTCCCAGGATACGCAACCGATCCCCACCCCGGAGTTGTTGCCGCCGTTCATCCGGAGGAGCTCCAGGACCTCTTCGGCCCGCGGGTTCCCCTCGCGCTTCATGCGCAGGTAGAGGTAGGGCCCATCGGCGTGGTTGTCCACCGTGAGCACCTCCACCTTGAGGCCCTTGTCGTGGAGTTCCTTGGTGCGGTCAATGATGTAGTCCACCCAGTAGCGGGTCTCCTCGTGATTGAGGTCCTCTTCCATGAGCTTGGTCCCTCGCCCGGCGTAGACCAGATGATAGAAACAGATGCGAGGGATCTTCCGCTCTTCCACCAGGTCGAAAACCTTGGGGATCTCCTGGGCGTTGAGCCGGTTGATGGTGAAGCGCAACCCCACTTTGATGCCCTCGGCCTGACAGTTCTCCACGGCTTCCATGGCCTTGGCAAAGGCCCCCTTCACCCCGCGGAACCTGTCGTGCACCTCCTCCAACCCGTCGAGGCTGATGCCCACGTAGGAGAGCCCGAGCTTCTTGAGTTCCTTGGCGAGCGCCCGGTCTATGAGGACCCCGTTGGTGGAGACCACGGCCCTCATCCCCAGGGAAACCGCCTTGTGGATGAGATCCAGGATGTCTTCCCTCATCAGCGGCTCTCCGCCGGAGAAGAGGATCACCGGAGAGCCGAACTGGGCCAGGTCCTCAAGGAGGGCCATGCCCTCCTGTGTGGTCAGCTCGTCGGGATCAGCCTTGGGCGTAGCGTGGGCGTAGCAATGGATGCACTTGAGGTTGCATCTCTTCGTTACGTTCCAGACCACCACGGGCTTCTTGTCCTTGGAGAACTGGAGGAGATGAGAGGGCAAGTCCTTGGCCCGACGCCCGTAGCGCAAAGGATCCGAGGCTTCCACCGTTCCGCAATAGAGTTTGGAGATTCCGATCACGTTCTTCCACCTCTTAGAAAGTTTTTTAGAACCTCTCTTATTTTAGCCGGATTTAGCGGACGCGTAAGATGGGCGTCGCAACCTGCGTCCTTGGCCTGTTCTTCCTGATCGCAGCGGCCTTCACACACGGCGACGATGGGAATCTCTTTGGTGCGCTCGTCGTTCTTGAGGAGGAGGAGGGCGGAAAGCCCGTCGAGCACCGGGATGTTCCTCTCGAGGATGATGAGGTCGGGATGGTACTCCTTGGCCAGATCTACCAGTTCCTGGCCGTCCTGGGCCACGAGGAGCTCGACCTGCTCCTCCCCCAAAATGGGTTTGAAGTCGTGCATCGCTGATTCGGCCACCGCTAGGAGGACTTTTTTCATGGCTAACGAGGGGGTCGGTAGCTTTCCTGTACGAGGCGGTTGAGATACTGCTCGGGGTGTTCGATGGCCTCGGGGGGAATGACGAACCGGCTCTTGCCCGTGCGCTCGTTGAGCAGGCGCAGACCGTATTCCAGGAGGTTGACGATGCGGTCACAATAGGCGTAGACCCCTTGGTCCATCTCGATGATGTGTTTCAGGATGCGGTCCACGGCCTCCTCGGAGAACACCACCTTGAACCCCGTGCGCCTCTCGAAGCTCCGTTCATAGTTTTTCACTTGTCTCATGAGGATGAAGAGCTCCTCAAGGGCCTGATGGATGTCCAGATCGTCCCGACGATGTAGCTTCACCGCCAGCTCGAGCCTCTCCGGGGTGAGCTTCAACCCCTGTTTCTTGAGGAGATGGGCCTTCTTCTGCGAGATGAACTCCGTGATGCGGCGGTTTTCCTCTTCGAGGACCTTGAGATAGCGGGCTTCCCATTCCGGGCTGCGGAAGGAGGCCTCGAAGGTGCCGAGCATCCCTTCGGGATCTTCGACCAGCTCTTTGGAGACCACGAGGAACTTGGCCCCCAGGGAGGGGAGCCTCTTTTCGAAGGGGATGAGGGCCCTTTCGATGACGCGCACCAGGGCGCGCGCGCCGGTCTGTTCCTGCGCCGCCAGCTCCGCCAGCCGCCTCAGGGCCGCCTCTTCGAAGACCAGGTCTATCCCGTAGGCCCGGAAGTCCCGCTTCTTGTTGACGATGACCGTGCTGTTGGGGTTGGTGAGGATGAGATAGAGGTCCTCCACGGTGAGGGGATCAAAGACCGTGATGACCGGCAACCGCCCGACGAACTCGGACTCGAACCCGTATTCGATGAGGTCCTCGGATTTGACGAAGCGCAGATAGTTCACCTCGGTGTCGTGCTTGGAGGCCACTTCCGCCATGAACCCGAGGCCCTGTTTGTGGAGCCTCTTCCTGATGATCTCCTCAAGCCCGCCGAAGGCCCCGGAGACCACGAAGAGGATGTAGCGCGTGTTGATGGTGCGGCGCTTGCGCTGTCCGGTGCGCCGATAGTATTCGATGGCCTCGAGCTGGCTCACCGGATCGTGCGGGACCCGCAGGTCCACCTCGGTCTCTTCGAGCGGCTTCAGCAGGGCGCGCTGCACGCCGGTGCGGGAGACGTCCGGTCCGATGAGGTTTCCGCTCGAGGCGATCTTGTCGATTTCGTCGAGATAGACGATCCCGAACTGGGCCCGCTCCACGTCGCCGTCGGCTTCCTGGACCAGGTCGCGAATGAGGTCCTCGACGTCGCCGCCCACGTAGCCCGTCTCGCTGAACTTGGTGGCGTCGCCCTTGACAAAGGGGACCCCCAGCCGGTTGGCGATGAGCTTGACCATGTAAGTCTTGCCCACGCCCGTGGGGCCGATCATGATGATGTTGTTCTTGACGAACCCCGTGTCGTTGAAACGGCTCCCGCGCTCGAGCATGTAGCGCACGCGATGGAAATGGGTGCAAATCTTCGTGGCCAGGACGGCCTTGGCCTCGGGCTGGCCGATGAGGTACTCGTCAAGATAGGCTTCGAGCTCTTCGGGTTTTAAGTCGAAATTGATGAGCGCCTGGTTGGAGACTTTGGACCCTCGAGGTTGGCCTCCGAAACGGGGAGCAGTCATCTCCTCCCCCGGATGATGCTGTTTTTTGAACCTGGCAAAGGAAGGCAAAAATTTTTCTTCTTTATCCATAGCCATCTAGCATCTTACAGATAGGCCTCTTGTTTGGCAAGGAATTTCGGCCTAATCCGGATCGAAATCCAGCTGTACGTGACATTTGTCGAGAAAGGCCCCCTTTTTTTCGTTTAAGAGTTCGAAAAGCGCTCGATGGAGATCGTGGGTCGAGCCGCGCACGAGGAGGGAGAAGAAAAAGAGGTCCTTTCGCCTCTCTTCCCGCGGGCCGAAGACCTCAAGGCCCCTTTCTTCGAGGAAAAGTCGCACCCTTTCGGTGACCTCCTCCAGGTGCTCTGCATCGCGGCCCTCCAGGGTGAGGAGGGCCAAGCGCCCGAAAGGCGGGAATCCGGATCGCTGACGGGCCTTGATCTCCGCGGCCCAGAAGTGTTCGTAACCCCTCTTTAGCCCGTGGAATACGTGGTGCTCGGGATGGAAGGTCTGGATGATCGTCTTCGCCGGGAGGAGCGAGAGGTGTTTCAGCTCCTGATAGCTCCTTTCGGCGGCCTGCCACTCCGGAAGCCCCAGGAGCTGGTCGGCGAGAATCACCCCCACCAGGGCGAGCCGGGGAAGCGGCGGGTGTCTGCCGGCCTTCCGGGTCCCGATGAGGATGTCGAGGCCCTCGAAGTCAATGGCTTCCCGCGCGGTCTCCTGGTCGAGGCGGGCCACCTTCGCCTGGGGAAAGATCTTCTGGACGATTTCGAGCAGGCGTTCCGTGCCGGTCCCCAGGGGTTTTATGTCCGTGTCCTGACAGTTGGGGCAAAGCGGCGGCGCGGGTAGCTCCCA
>JAADCO010000010.1 GCA_013154385.1 Thermodesulfobacteriota bacterium | reverse complement strand
AGGAAGACGGCCTCAAACTCCTGACAGGCCATCTTCAGGGCCTTCTTGCGGTCCTGCTTGGCCAGCTCCTTCAACCCTTCGAGATGATAGAGGTCCGCGCCTTCGAGTCTCATCGTCTTCTTGATGAAGCAACCAACGTGCCGAAAAGTTTTTCGTTCTCTTTTCCCAGAGCCCCGAAAACCTTCGCTCTCCCCGCTAAAGAAGAGGTCGGTTTTTGGGGCCGCGCGGCAAAAATTTCCGCCGCCGGCAAAAATTTCCTACATGACCACCAGCTCGGCCTGCAGGGCCCCGGCAGCCTTGATGGCCTGAAAGATGGCGATCAGGTCACGGGGCGTGGCCCCTACGGCGTTGAGGGCCCTCACCAGTTCGCCGATGCTTACTCCCTCCTCGATGACCACGACCCGGGCGGCCTCTTCCTTGGCGTTTATCTCCGTCTCCGGGGTGACCACGGTCTGGCCGGCGGAAAACGGCGGCGGTTGCGAGACGTTGGCCCGTTCCCGGATCTGCACGGACAGGTTGCCGTGGGCCACGGCCACCTTGGAGACCCGGACGTTTTCGCCCATGACCACGGTGCCCGTGCGCTCGTCTATGACCACGCGCGCGGGGACGTCGGGGTTGATGGCGAGATCGCCGATTTCCGCAAGGAGCCTTACCACCTGGCCGCGATAGTCCAGGGGAACGCGCAGGGTGATCGTCCGCCCGTCAAGCGGCGTGGCAAAGGGGCCGTGGAGATAGGCGTTGATGATCTGCGCCGCGCGCGCCACCGTGCCGAAATCCACCTCCCGGAAGGAAAGCCGCAGGGTCTCCTTCTGGTTGAGATAGACGGGCACCTCGCGCTCCACCACGGCTCCGCCGGGGATGCGTCCCACGGTGGGATGGTTCTTCTGGATCGAACCCCCGGCCCCACCGGCACTGAACCCGCCCAGGGAGATCGGGCCCTGGGCCAGGGCGTAGACCTCTCCGTCCGGCCCCCGGAGCGGGGTGAGCAGGAGGGTGCCGCCCTGAAGGCTCTTGGCGTCTCCGATGGAGGAGACCGTCACGTCGAGCTTCTGCCCCTGGCGCACGAAGGGGGGCAGCTCGGCGGTGACCATCACCGCCGCGGCGTTCTTGAGTTTCACCTGGCGCCGATCAACCTTGATCCCGAAGCGCTCGAGCATGTTGACCACGGATTGCACGGTGAACTTGGTCTGGTCCCCGTCTCCCGTGCCGTTCAGGCCCACGACGATCCCGTAGCCCACGAGTTGGTTGGAGCGGACCCCCTCCACGTTGACGAGGTCCTTGAGGCGCGCGGCCTGGGCTTGCGCGGCGAAGAACACGAGGATCAACAACGCGATGCGGATCACCTTTCTCACCCCCTAAAAGAGCCAGATGAGCTGGAGGATGCGTGCTAACCAGCCCGGTCCCTTGATGGTCTGCGTGCTCGGTCCGGCACCGCTGTACTCTATGTGCGCGTCGGCCAGCTGGGTGGAAAGGACGCTGTTGTCGGCGTCTATGTCTTCGGGGCGCACGATCCCCGTAAGGGTCAGGTATTCGAGGTTTTCGTTCTGCCTTATGACCCGCACCCCCTGGAGCACCAGGTTCCCGTTGGGCAGGACCTCCACCACCCGGGCGGTGATGGTGGCCACGATGTTCGTGTTGCGGGAGAGTTTTCCCTGCCCGCTCACGTTGGAGGAATAGTCCCCTTCGAACATGTTGCTCGCCTGGAAGTTGGGATGCTTCTTCTCGATGGTCTTCTCGATGCCGAGGAGGGCGGAGATGCCGGCCTTGAGGCCGCTTTGCCGGCTCGTCTTGTTGCTCACCGAGCTTGAGCTCTGATAGTTCTCGACGATCTTCACCGTGACCACGTCTCCCACCCGGCGGGCCCGATGGTCCTCGAAGAAGAAGACCCGGTTGCTCGTGTAGAGGGAGCCTTCTTTGGGTATCTCCTGCGGCGCCCGGGGGACGTAGACCCGCGGCGGCGGTGGCGGCGTGGGCCGCGGCTGGCGGCTGGTGGCACACGAAGCGAGCAGGAGAAGGGCGATGAGCAGCAGGCCTTTCTTCATCAGTAGGTCACCTTCACGGTTTCTCCGTCTATCACGCGGGCAAAGACCTCCCTTTTGCTGGTCAGGTTCCTCACCCGGATGATCTCTCCCGGCCGGCCGTCCTGTCGGGCTTCGCCCACGGCGCTCACCATGAACCCCGGGCCTTCGGCGAGGATGCGGACCAGCTTCCCCCGCTTGATCACCGGCGGCACCTCCAAGGCGGATCGCCGGAGGACCTGCCCGGCGCGCAGGCCCACCCGGGTCCTCAGGCCCACGGCTTCCCGCGCCTTGGTCAGGGCGTCTTTGGGGAGCCGCGAGAGGGGCCGCCGCTCAAACCCCAAATCCTCGGGCTGGATTATCTGATGGCGGGCCAGGGGTCTCTTGAGGACGAGCACCGGGAGCATGGCCTCCACGTAGCCGAGAAGCCTCACCCGCGCGATGAGCTTGCGGCCCAGATAGTAGTCCACGAGGATGGTGTTGCTGCCCACGCGCGGGGTCTGCCGCACGTGGACGACCTCTTTGGCCCCCGGGGGGAGCTCGAGTTTTTCGGGTTCGGCGGTAAAGCGCAGGAGGATCAGGTCCTCGGCAGGCCACGGGAGGTGTTTGGTGATCTCGTTGAAGAAGAGATCCTGAAAGTAGGTGGTTTCGAGGGTCTTCCCCCACCCGGTGGAAACCAGACCGACAAAAAGCAAGACGGTTAGTGTCAAAATTCTAACGCTTGACATTGTTGGCCATCTCCAACATGTTGTCCGCGGTTTGGATGGTTTTGGAATTGGCCTCGTAAGCCCTTTGGGTGACGATCATCTGGACCATTTCCTCCACCACGTCCACGTTGGACATTTCGAGATAACCCTGGGCGATGGTGCCGAATCCTTCACGACCGGGTTGCCCTTCGATGACGTCTCCGGCGGCGTCACTGGCGCGATAGAGATTGCGCCCGATGGCGTAGAGTCCCGCAGGGTTGGGGAAGTCGTAGAGAAGGAGCTGGACCTGGGCGAGGGCGGTGCCGTTGGCGTCAAGGGCGGTCATCAGGCCGTCCTGGGTGACCTCGATGCGCACCGTGCCGTTGGGAACCGTGAACTCCGGCTGGAGCCGGGCTCCGTTGGGCGTGACCACGTAGCCGTCGCGGTCCACCTTGAAGTGCCCGGCGCGGGTGTAGAGCTCCTCCCCGTTGACCAGGACCTTGAAGAACCCCCGTCCTTCGATGGCCAGGTCGAGCTCCTTGTTGGTCTGCTCGTATTCTCCCTGCGAGAAGACCTTGCTCACGGCCACGGGCCTTACGCCGAGGCCGATCTCCATGCCCACCGGCACCTGGTTGCCTTCGGCGTTGAGGGCTCCGGCCAGCTTGAGCTTCTGATAGAGGAGGTCTTCGAAGTCCACCCGGCTCTTCTTGAAACCGGCGGTGTTCACGTTGGCCAGGTTGTGGGCGATGACGTCGAGCTTGAGCTGCTGGGCCTGCATTCCCGTGGCACCGGTCCAAAGACTACGGATCATCTTTCCCTCCTTACGGGCGCCCGTAAGTTTCGATCAAACGCCCGAGATTTTCGTCGTGCGTCTTGATGGCCTTTTGCGTGGCCTCGAATTCGCGCTGGATGTTGATGAGGTTGACCATCTCCTCGAGGGGGTCGGCGTTCGATTGCTCGAGATGTCCCTGCCGCACCTCGGGGTTGTCCACCGGGATCTCCCGGGCCCCGTCCTTGGCCACGAAGAGGTTTTCCCCGCGCTTTTCGAGCTTTTCCAGGTCGTCGAAGGTGACCACGTCGAGGCGTCCGATCTCCGTGCCGTCAATGGAGACGGTTCCGTCACCGGCCACGAGGAAGCGCTCGGCGGAGATGGTGATGAGTCCTCCCTTGGCCATTCCGGGGTCGATGACGATGGGGGCCCCGTCGGCCAGCACCGGATACCCTTCGGCGGTCACCAGCCTCCGGCGCTGGTCGAGATGGAAGTTTCCCGCGCGCGTGTAGGCCACGCCATCCGGAGTCTGCACCTTGAAGAACCCCTCGCCGGCAATGGCCAAATCGAGCGGATTTCCCGTGAACTGGATGGGTCCCTGTTGGAAATCCGTCTTATATGTCACTTCTTTGAACGTCCGCAGGCCGCGCGGGATCTTTTCCATGAGGACTTCGCGAAAGCCGATGACGTCCTTCTTGAAGCCCGGAGTGTCCACGTTGGCTAGATTGTCAGCGGTTACCTGGAGGCGGCGTTCGAGGAGCCTCCCTCCTTCGAGAGCTTCGAGCCAGCCGAGTTGGGGATTGACCTTGACGGCGATCATCACGCCTCCCATTTAAAGCAAGCCCGATGCCAAAATAAGGCGCGACTCCCGCGCC
>JAADCO010000031.1 GCA_013154385.1 Thermodesulfobacteriota bacterium | reverse complement strand
CTGGCCATCGGCGGGCTCATCCCGGTCTGCGCCATCTACTCCACCTTCCTTCAGCGCGCCTACGACCAGATCATCCACGACGTGGCCCTGATGAACCTCCACGTGGTCTTCGCCATCGACCGCGGGGGCATCGTGGGTGAGGACGGCCCCACGCATCAGGGGCAGTTCGACCTCTCCTATCTGCGGGCCGTGCCCAATCTCGTGGTCATGGCGCCCAAGGACGAAAACGAGCTCCAGCACATGCTCTACACCGCGGTGCGGCACGACGGACCCATTGCCGTGCGCTATCCGCGCGGCTCGGGCGTGGGGGCAAGCCTTGACTGGGAGCTCAAGGAAATCCCCATCGGGAAGGGAGAGCTCCTGCGCGAGGGCGAAGACCTCCTTCTCCTCGCCATCGGCAACATGGTCTATCCGGCGCTTGAGGCCGCCAAGATCCTTGAGGAGGAAGGGATCTCCGCGGCGGTGATCAACGCCCGCTTCGTCAAGCCCCTTGACCGGGACCTCATCCTCGACTGGACCAAGCGCACCGGTCGGGTGATCACCCTCGAGGAAAACGCCCTCATGGGCGGTTTCGGCTCGGCGGTGCTCGAACTCCTGGCGGACGAAGGGCTCCTTGTGCCGGTGAAAAGGATCGGTCTTCCGGACCTCTTCCTCGAACACGGGGCGCCTTCCATCCTGCGGGAGAAGTACGGCCTCACCCCCGAGGCCCTGGCCGAGACCGCGCGGGAGTTTCTTTCCTCCAACCGCGCTTCCAAGGTGCGTCTTTTCCGCGAAAAGAAGCTTTGACGCGGGGCGTTTGCGTGCCTATGGTTTTTGATCCGGAAAGGAGGAGGTCATGGGAGAGATCAAGAGCACCTTGGAAATAGCCCTGGAGAAGGCCGCCCGCCTGGGTAAGGCCAGCAAGGAGGAATTGCGTCAGGAGGAGCTGGTGCGCGAGGGGCGCCGGCTGGCGGCGAAGTTCCTGAACGAAAAGGACTTCCGGCTGGCCGAGGCCCTGGCCAAGATCCCGTCCGAGGATCGTCCCCTGGTCATCCGCGGGGCGGTGGACACGCTCGTGCGGAACATCGTCTTTCCGCGCGACCAACACGCGCTAAACGACATCCGGCGGGTGCTCGACGGCCTGGAGCTCATCTTTGCCGCCTTCCCCCAGGTCAAGCAGCTCACCGCCGAGATCTACAAGCTCCTTTCCCTCTACCTCGAGCAGCAGAAGCAGATCTACGAGCAGTTCAAACAGCAGTTCAAGGGCCAGATGGCCGAGGTCGAGGAGGCCTTGAGGCAGCAGTACGGCGAGCAGGTCAAGATGGACATCGAGATGCAGCCCCAGTTCCAGGAAGAATGGCGCAAGATCCGCGGCCAGCTGGAGGAGCAGTACCGGCGCCAGCTTGATTATCTCAAGGGCCTCTTCTACAAGATGATCCAGGCATGAACCAGGAGACCCTGCGCAACCTCCTTGAGCGCGTGGCCCGCGGGGAACTCTCTCCGGAGGCGGCGCTTGAGGAGCTTCGCTTCCTCCCCTTCGAAGACCTGGGTTTCGCCCGTCTCGATCATCATCGCGGGCTTCGCAAGCACTTTCCCGAGGTCATCTACGGCCCGGGGAAGACCGTTTCCGAACTCAAAAAGATCGTCGCTTCCTTCCTCGAAAAGGACCTTCCCCTGCTGGTGACCAGGGTCTCGCCGGAGGCGGTGGAGGCCCTCCTAAGGGAGTTTCCGACCCTTGAATACCACGAGAGGGCAAGGCTCCTCGGCCATCGTCCCCGCGAACAGGAGGCCCGGGGCCTGGTGGCCATCCTGTCCGGCGGGACGTCCGATCTCCCCGTGGTCGAAGAGGCGCGGGTGTGTGCGGAATACTTCGGGAACCGCGTGGAGGTGCTCACCGACGTAGGGGTGGCGGGCATCCACCGCTTGCTGCCCGAAGTGCCCAAGCTGCGGCAGGCGCGGGTGCTCATCGTCGTGGCCGGCATGGAGGGGGCCCTTCCGAGCCTGGTGGCCGGGCTCCTCGACCGTCCGGTCATCGCCGTGCCCACGAGCACGGGCTACGGGGCCAACTTTTCGGGTCTGGCGCCCTTGCTCGCCATGCTGAACGCCTGCGCCCCAGGGGTGGCGGTGGTCAACATTGACAACGGTTTCGGGGCCGCGTATCTGGCGAGCCTCATCAACCAGTTGCCGGAAGAGGTCCATGGAACGCATCCTTGAACCCGAACTCATGCTCGACGACGAGCAGGCCCGGGCCTACGCCGAGGCCGATTTCTCCGCGCCGCATCAGATGTTCGTCGAGCTCTTCCGAAAGAAGTTCGGGCCGCGCCTTTCGGGCCCGGTGCTCGACCTGGGTTGCGGGCCGGCGGACGTCACCGTGCGCTTTGCCAGGGCCTATCCCGAGGTGGAGATCCACGGGGTGGACGGCTCCCCGGCCATGCTCAAGTACGGCCGAAAGCGCCTGGAACAGGAGGGCTTATCCTCGCGCATAAGGCTCATCCTCGGTCGCATCCCGGAGGTGGAGCTCCCCCGGGCGCACTACCAGGCGGTGATCGTCAACTCCCTCCTCCATCACCTGCCCGAGCCGCAGGTCCTCTGGGAGACCATCAAGCAGTGCGCGGCTCCGGGGGCCGCGGTCTTCGTCATGGATCTCCTGCGCCCCGACTCCCCGGAAGAGGCTCGTCGGCTCGTTGAAAGATACGCCGCCGAGGAGCCCGAGGTCTTGAAACACGATTTCTACCATTCCCTGCTTGCGGCCTTCCGCCCCGAAGAGGTGCGCGAGCAGCTTCGCCTGGCCGGGCTTTCGCATTTTTCCCTCGAACAGGTTTCCGACCGGCATTTCATCGTTTACGGTCGTCTCTGAAAACTTGTCTTTTTCCTTTCTCGGACTTACCGGTTTCCCGAGAAAGGAAAGCGGAGGTGGATTATGCAGACGGTGATCTTTGCGCTTGGTGAACCCTTGCGGCTTTCGGTGGGGCGTCTGACGCCGGAGGAGAAGGGAGACCTCCTCATGAAGGAGGAGTTGCAGCTCGACGAAGGGGTGCTGGGCCGCAGTGTCTTCGACATAAACGACTTCCTCGAGGAATACGGTCTCGATTTCGAGACCATGGATCTCGACGTTCCGGGAAAGTTCGGTTTCGACGTGGAGCGCGTGAAGTCCCAGGCGGTGGTCATGCCCTTCAGGCGCCCGGAACAGGGAGACTTCCTCGTCTTTCGCCGCTACGTGGTGAGCAGTGAGGAGTTCGTGGGGAAGTTCGTCTTTCCCTTCGAGGCCAAGGACCTGAAGGAGGAAAACCTCGCGCCCTTGGTCTTTGACTTTGGCGACTTTTGCGGGGCGCCCTCCTTGATGGTGGGTTTCTTCTATCTCCACGAAGAACCGGAGAAGCTGCGGGAGTTTCTGGCGCGCGAACTGAGACGCGTGCCGCCGGAAGTCCAGCCCCGCTTCCTGCGGGAGCTCGACGCCGCGCTCACCAGCGGGCGCCTGCCTCACGGCCCCGAGCTTCCCGGTAAGATCACCTTCCACGATCTCGTGCCGCTTGAGGCCGACTTCGAGGAACGCTACGAGGCCCAGGTCATGGAGGCCCAGCCGGGCGAGGTGGAGTGCTACAGCCTCCAGGTGATTGCCGAACGCCCGGTGCTCGAGACGGAATAGCCGAGGAAATTCTTCCCCGGGGCGCGGGAACGCAAAGGCCCTCGCCCCGGCCGTCGTCATTCCACCCGGGCCTCCATTTCGAGGAAGAGATCGGTGAGGCGCTCGAGGGTCTCCTGATCCGGCCTTTTCCAGAGCCCCCGTTTCGCGGCCTCAAGGAGCCTTTCGGTGATGTTCAGCAAAGCGTGCGGGTTGTGCTCCTCAAAAAAGCGCTTCATGTCCGCATCGAGGGCGTAGGTCTCGGCCAGGGCCTGATACATCCAGTCCTCGAGCACCTTGCTCGTGGCGTCCCATTGGAAACAGATGTCCACGAGGCGGGAGAGGTCTCCGGCCCCTTTGTAGCCGTGGCGCTTCATGCCCTCGATCCAGCGGGGGTTCAACACCCGCACCCGGAAGATGAAGCGCGCCTCCTCGGCGGTGGTCCGCACCTTGGGGGCCTTGGGGTTTGAAGAATCCCCGGTGTAGGAGGCGGGTCTTTTTCCGCTGGCGGCAAGCACCGCGGCGTTTAATCCCCCGTGGTAGGCGTTGAAGTCGTCCGTGGAGAAGATGTCCATCTCCCGGGTGTCCATGTTCTTGACCGTGACCTCCACGCGGGAGAGGACCCGGCGGAAGTCCTCCTGCGCCTCGACTCCGTAAATCCCCTGACCATAGGCGTAGCCGCCCCAGCGGATGAAGACCTCCCCCAGGTCTTCGGGGCTTTCCCAGCGGCCGGAATCGAGCACTTCCTGAATGCC
>JAADCO010000014.1 GCA_013154385.1 Thermodesulfobacteriota bacterium | reverse complement strand
TGTCTCCACTGTCTCGACGTCTGTCCCTCCAAGGGCATCCGGTTCCATCTTGGAGATTGACTCTCCACAAGTCTTTGTTAAAGCTCAAGACATGCGGAAAGACGGACGACGCCCCGATGAACTGCGACCGGTGAGGATTATCCCGCATTTTCTCAAGTACGCGGAGGGTTCGGCGCTCATCGAGCTCGGGGAGACGAAGGTCATCTGTAGCGTGTCCGTAGAGGACAAGGTCCCGCCCTTTCTCAAGGACACGGGCATGGGCTGGATCACGGCGGAATACGCCATGCTTCCCCGCTCCACCCACACCCGCACGCCCCGGGATTCGGTGGTGGGGAAGAAGGGGCGCTCCTACGAGATCCAGCGGCTCATCGGGCGCTCCCTGCGCGCGGTGGTGGATCTCACCGCCCTGGGCGAGCGGACCCTCTGGGTGGATTGCGACGTCATCCAGGCCGACGGCGGCACGCGCACGGCCTCCATTACCGGGGCCTTCGTGGCCCTTTCCCTGGCCATCAAGCGCCTCCTCAAGCAGGGGCTCCTCAGCCGGGACCCCATTCTCGAACCCGTGGCCGCGGTGAGCTGCGGCCTGGTGGCGGGTGAGGTCCTGCTGGATCTCACCTACGAAGAGGATTCCCTGGCGGAGGTGGACGCCAACTTCGTGCTCACGGAAAGCGGCAAGATAGTAGAGGTGCAGGCGGCGGCGGAAAAAGAGCCCTTTGCCTGGAATCTCTTCGAGAAGATGCGGGAACTGGCGGGCAAAGGGGTCCAGAAACTAATCGAGATCCAAAAGAAGGTGATCAAAGATGTCGAAGAAGGATAAAAAGACGGTCCTGGTGCTGGCGACCAGAAACGAAGGCAAGGTGAAGGAACTGAAGGCCCTCCTTTCCGATCTCCCGCTGGAGATCAGGTCTTTGAAGGACTATCCCGACGCACCCGAGGTGCTCGAGACAGGAAACACCTTTTTTGAGAACGCCTTTCAGAAGGCGCGGGAGATCGCCCAGGCCACCGGCGAGCTGGCCCTGGCCGATGATTCGGGGCTTGAGGTGGATGCCCTCAAGGGGCGGCCGGGGGTCTATTCGGCGCGCTACGCCGGGCCCAAGGCCACGGACGAGGAGAACTATCGCAAGTTGCTTGAGGAACTGCGCGACGTGCCTCCGGAGAAACGCACGGCGCGTTTCCGCTGCGTCATCGTGGTCTATCATCCGTCCGGCCACTGGTTGAAGACCGAGGGCACGTGGGAGGGCCTCATCACCACCGAACCGCGCGGGGAACACGGCTTCGGTTACGACCCGGTCTTCCTCATCCCGGAACTCGGAAAGACCGCGGCGGAGGTGCCGCCGGAGGTGAAAAACAAGCTTAGCCATCGCGCCAAGGCCCTGGCGCAGCTAAAACAAAAATTGCCGGCGTTTTTGGAAGCCCTTTGATTGCTTGCCAAGGAAATGGCTCGTGGATAACATTTGAGGAAAGCGGGGAGTGGCGCAGCATGGTCAGCGCACCTGCCTTGGGAGCAGGGGGTCGGCGGTTCAAATCCGCCCTCCCCGACCAGCCTCATAAACTTTCATGAAGAAACTCCTCAAAATAACGGCCCTTTGCCTGGGGCTTCTCCTTTTCCTCCTGGCCCTTTTGGTCTTCTTGATCCCTTATCTGGTCAACCTGGAAACCATCAAGCAGCGCCTGGCCCAGGAGCTTTCCAAGAAGCTGAACGCCCAGGTGGAGCTCAAGGAAGTGGACTTGAGCCTCCTTCCCCAGCCAGGCCTGCGGGTCCGGGACCTCGATCTCAAAAGCGAGCGCTACCACTTCCATCTGCGGCAAGGGGTGCTCGTCCTGGCCCTGAGGCCGCTCCTTTCCCGGCACATAGTGGTCAAAAAGCTCGTCCTCACCGGCCCGGAGCTTTCCCTCTTTGCCTCAGCCGCCAAGAAGGCCCCGGGGGAGAAGAAACCCCCTTCCGGGGACGCCCTTGAGGAAATCAAGAAACGCCTGGCGCGCGTCCCGCCCTTTTCCTTTGAGGTCGAGCAGGGGAAGCTCACCTACTTCCGCCGGGAAAAGGCCCTCTTCTCCTTTTCCGACATAGACGGCACCTTTGCCTTCAAGCCCTCTTTCTGGGAGTGGGAGCTCACCGCGCGCAGTCCCGCGGCCAAGTGGATCAAGTCCTCCGGCCGCCTCTGGCTCGAGGAAAGGCTCGGCGAGGGGCTTCTCGCGGTGAAGCATCTGGATCTTGCGCGAATCGTCCCCCTGGCCGAACGGTACCCCCGCGCGCCCCTTAAAAGCGACCTCAACCTGGAACTCTCCTATCGCTTTGAAGAAGGGACCCTCCTTCTGGGGTTCACCGCCACCGCGCCCTGTCTCCTCAAGGGGAAAGACAAGGACCATCTCTTCGAGTGTTCGGCCATCCTCGGCCAGGCCCGTTTCAAACCGCCCTATTTCCGGATCGAACTCAAGGAATGGGTCATGAAGGACCCGCTGATCAAGACCAAGGGGCTCATCCTGCGCGACGAGCAGGGCTACCAGATGGATTTCGACGTCGCCGAGGGCGACTGGGCCGACGTGCGGAAGAGGTTGCTCGCCTTCTTGGGGGACAAGGCGGGGGTCAGGCGCCTTTGCGAGATCATCGAGAAAGGTCGCGTCTCCGAGTTTCGGCTTAAGGCCAAGGCCCCGCGGGCCAAGGAACTCTTCCGGCTCGAAAACTTGAGGCTTTCCGGAAAGGCCCGGGAGGTGGAGCTCAAGATCCCCAAACCCGAGCTCCATCTCACCCAGGTCTCCGGGGAGATGAAGCTCAGCGGTGGTCTTCTCGAAGTGGAAAAGGCCGCGGCGCGGTTTAAGAAGACCACCCTTTCTGCGGGCTCCTTCAAGATCCATCTGCGTCATCTGAAAGACGGCACCTCTCCCCTCCTGCTCCGGGGCCGGGTGAAGGGTGTCGCCGAAGACGTGCTCCTCATCCTCGAGCGCGTATCGCTTCCGCCGTCCCTCAGGGAAAGGCTCCTGCGCCTCAAGGCCCGGGGCCCGCTTGAAGGCTCCGTTGACCTGCGCGGGAACCTAAAGAAACTCTCCGTGGCCTTCGAAGTTGCCCCCCGCGGGGTCTTTCTGCGCTACGAGGGATTTCCGCTTCCCCTCACGCTTCTCGGCGGGAAGATCCTCTATCGGGACCGATCCCTTTCCCTGGTTGGGCTCCACGTGGCCACGCCGCGAAGCATCCTCCGGAGCGTAAACGCCAAACTCGATCTCGGCGCCAAACCCCCGTTTCTCTCCCTCACCGAGGCCCGGGGGAAGATCTCCGTGCCGGAGCTCACGAACTTCCTCCTCTCCTTTCCCTCCATCGCCGCGCGCCTCAAGGGCTACGACTTCCGGGGCCAAGAGGCCGAGCTCCTTGAGGCCTCCTACAACGGACCGCTGAATCCCAAGGAAGTCCTCGATCATCTCCGCTTCCGGTTGAAGACCCAGGCTCTCAAGGTGCGTCTTCCGGTCCTTCCCGACGTCCTCGACGTGAAGCAGGGCACCGTGACCTACGAGGACTTTGCCCTGGTGATCGAGCCCTCGCAGGTGGCCCTGCTCGACGCAGAGGGGCTCTTAAACGGGAAGGTGACCTTTCGGCCCTTTTCCCTCTCGCTCGAGGGCCGGGCCTCCTGCGGAGACGGCTTCCTTTCCTGGCTCTTTTCCCGCAGTCGCTTGCCCAAGGACTACTTCCCCACCCTCCCGCTAGAGGCGGATCCCTTCTCCTTCCGCCTGAAGGACGGAGAAATCTTTTTCGAAGGGGACCTCCTTTGCCGCGGGGCCCCTCTTCATCTGAAGGTGGAGAAGGACCCCAAGGTCCTCTCCCTCTTCCTTTCCTCCGACGAGCTTCCCCTCAAGCTCTCTCTCAAGAAGACCAAAGAGGTGGCGGACTTCTCCTTCTCCGGCCACATAGACGACCGGGGGATCAGGCGCTATCTGCGGAAAAACCCCTTCCTCATCCAGGAGATCGAGGGAGACTTCCGGGCCCACTACGTGGCCTCCGACGTGTTGAAGAGCTGGTTTGTGGGCCAGGTGCGTCTTTCGCGCTTTCGCCTGCCTTCGAAGAAATATCCCTTCTGGATCGAGGCCCTTGATCTCAAGGCGGAGAAGAAGCGCCTCTTCGTGCGCCATCTGGAAATGGATCTCTACGGGACGAGTTTCGAGGCCTCCGGACGGGTCGAGATCTCGCCCCGCTTCCTCAACGTGGATGGTTCCGTGTACACGCCCACCCTTCTCGTGGAAGACCTCTTGAACACCCTCAAGAAAGAGCAGAAGAAGGCCGGGAAATCGAAAGGGGCCTCGTCGAAGCTCAAGATCGTCGCCCATCTGCTCGTCTCGGCAGAGAGCATCATCTATCGGAACTACGAGCTGAG
>JAADCO010000145.1 GCA_013154385.1 Thermodesulfobacteriota bacterium | reverse complement strand
AGCATCGAATGCGGGGTGGGATGCAGCAGCACGTTGAAGAGCCGGTGAGTTTGACCGATGTCCACGACGATGAAGAGCAAGCACATGGTCACGGCCCCGATGGCCAAGAACTCCCCGAAAATGGTGAGCTTCCCGTACTCCTTGTAGTTGTGCAGATAGTAGGGGAGGACGACCATCACGGCCGAGGCCGCCACACCGACCAGATAGGTGAACTGGGCCACGTAGAATCCCCACGAGACGTCACGGCTCATCCCCGTGATGCCCAAGCCGAACTGGAGCTGCTTCAGGAAGAAATAGAAGCCTACCAAAAAGACCGACGCCAAGAAAAAGACTAAGGCATAGTACTTTTTGCTACCAACTAAGGCCTTCTCTAACATAGGAACACCTCACCCTTAAACGATGTAAAAGACCGATGGCCCCGTCCCCAGGCTGACCTTCCTCCTGAGAACGAAGTTCTCTCTGATGATCTGGTTGATCTCCGAATTAGGATCCGTGAGGTCACCAAACTTCAGGGCTCCGTGCGGACAGGCCCGCACGCAGACCGGCAGTTCTCCAAAAGCCAACTGCTCCGTGCAAAAGAGGCACTTCTCCACCACACCCTTCATCCGCGTGGGATACTTCGGGTTGGGTTCCTTGATAAACGGCCGCGGGTCACGCCAGTTGAAGCTACGAGACCCGTAAGGACAGGCCGCCATGCAAAACCGGCAACCGATGCAACGGTGCATGTCCATCATCACGATCCCGTCGGTCCGCTTGAAAGTGGCCTGCGTCGGACAGACCCGCACACACGGGGGATGTTCGCAATGGTTGCACAGCAACAGGAACTCCCGGTCGTGCAGGTACTCGCTCAGATATTCGTCCGCTATGTCCGGAAAAGCATGCTCAAACTCTTCTTTCCAGATCCATTTGATCTCGTGTCTCTTAAAGGGGATGTTGGGCACGTTGTGGGCCTTGTGACAGGCCTCGATGCACGCCTCGCAATCAGGGTGTTCCTTGCACACCCTGGTGTCGATAACCATCCCCCACCGGCCGGCCGTCAGAGACTTGTCTCCCGGCCGAACCTCATAAGCCTCAACCTCGCCTTTAGAGAGGACCCCGACCGTGGCCGAGGCCCAAGCACCCGCTAGTGATGCGAAGCCGGCTGCTTTGAGGAAACTTCTTCGGTCAAGTTTTCTGTCTCTTTTGTCGCCCATCCTTTCTTCTCCTCCGGCGGAATGTGACAATTCCAACAATAGGGATGTGCTGCCACGTAATCGTGGCAAACATCACAAAACTTTTTCTTCTGAGTGTGGCAGCGCATACACTCATTTTGCAAACTCATGTCGAAAGTCTGCCCTTCGGAGTTGATGTAGACGCGCATGTTGTTGCGCACCACATCGAAACGCCACTTCCGCAAGAGCTTCATGTGCTCGCGCCGCATGAAATCCTTGGATTCCACGCACTTCTTGTACTCCTTGGGCAGCTCGGGCTTGGGCTCCGGCGCCGCCTTTCCGAAATTGGCCCAGAACGGAATGGTTACAAAGAGTACGAAAGCGATCATTCCTGGGATTATCTTGCCGGCATCATGCATTTTCTTCATCCTCCGGCTTTAGAGGTTGTTGACGAAGATCCATCGTTCGCGGACGCTCTCCGGATTCCTCGTGCGGAAAGACCAGGGCGTTGGCCACCAACTCGTGGACTCCGCATACCTGGACATCCGGTACCCAGTAGTTCATGAGAGTCGTGAGCGCCGCACGGTCAATAGCGCAAATACAGGCCAGCGTGTTCACGCCGTGCTTGTCACGCACATACTGCACGGCGTTGGCCCTGGGGAAACCACCCCTCATTCTCATTTCCATGAACTCGTCGGTGTTGAGACCGGAACCGCTACCGCAGCAGAAGGTCTTTTCGCGAATGGTGTTCTCCGGCATGTCGTAGAAGTTGTTGCACACGTGCTTCAAGATAAAGCGCGGCTCTTCGAAGAAGCCCATGCCGCGCGACGGGTTGCAGGAGTCGTGGTAGGTGACGATATACTTGTCGTTCCGGCTGGGATCGAGCTTCAGCTTGCCGTGCGCGATGAGGTCCGCGGTGAACTCACAGATATGGATCATCTTGGTGGACTTGGCGTGCTCGAACACCGTGCCCGTGATGGGGCTCTTCGGCGTCTCCAGGTTCTTCGGAGCAGGTCCCGTGGCGGTGTCCATGTACTGATGCTTCACACGCCACATGTGACCGCACTCACCACCAATGATGAACTTCACTCCCAGGCGCTCGGCCTCGTGATAGATCTTGGCGTTGATCTTGGCCATGGCCTCGTGCGAGGTAAAGAGACCGAAGTTACCACCCTCGGAGGCGTAAGTGCTCATCGTGTAGTCGAGGCCGAGGTAGTGGAAGAGGATCAGATAACCCATCATGGTGTAGATACCGGGATCAGCAAAGTAGTCACCCGAAGGAGTAACGAAGAGGATCTCCGCTCCCTTCTTGTTGAAGGGAACCTCTATCTTGATCCCCAGCACTTCCTCGATATCCCAGCAGAGATACTCGATGTTTTCCTTGACGGTGTGGGGCTGCAAACCGAGATGGTTACCGATGATGAAGCAGTTTCTGACGGGCTCAAGGATCCAGTTGATGTTACAACCGACCAGATGGAGCAACTCACGCCCCATCATGGTCACCTCGCAGGTGTCGATGCCGTACGGGCAAAAGACCGAACAGCGACGACACTCAGAGCACTGATAGTAGTAGTAGAACCATTCCTTGATGACGTCCTGGGTCAGCTTACGGGCACCGGCAAGCTTCCCGAAGAGCTTACCCTGCCAGGTGAGCTCGCCCTTGATGATGGAGCGGATGAGCTCGGCCCGCAGGACGGGCATGTTCTTGGGATCGCCAGAACCCAGGAAGTAGTGGCACTTGTCGGCGCACGCACCGCAGCGCACGCAAATGTCCATGAAGACCTTGAACGAACGGTACTTGGACAGCCGATCCTTGATGCCGTCGAGGATGATCTCTTTCCAGTTGGGCGGCAGCTTCCAATCCTCGTCGGTGGGAGACCACTCACGAGGATTGGGAAAGCCTATCTCCTCCAGGATGTGAGGCTTGGCTGGATAACAGTACCGCCCCGGCAAAAACTTTGGGGGGATGTCATCCATCCAATCCTTCTCAGGAGGCGTATAATCGATTGTCTTGATTAACTCTTCAGGTTTAGGCATCTTGGCCATCGCTAATCCCTCTCTTCTTTACTGTTTTTTACCCTTGTCCTTGTAACAATCTTCATCCAAAGGAAGACCAGCTTGCTCCAAGGCCTCTTTGAACATCTCCTGCCATTCGCAGTAGGTCTTGAACTTGGGCTTCTTCCACCACGGAGCAGGCTTGTGACGCACGGCCCGGCTGTTGTTGGCCAGGTTACGCGTAGGACTCAGGAAGACACCCAACATATGCACCAGCTTGCTGAAGGGGAAGTAAGCCATCAAGGCGCTCAGAAATCCTATGTGGATATAGAAGATCACTCCCACTTTGGGCGGAACCGGATGGAAGTGAACGAGCCCCATGGTGAACTGCTTGACCTGCACCACGTCCACCTTGAAGAAGTGCCGCATGAGGATACCGGAGATGACCAAGCCGTAAATGAAAAAGAGAGGCAAATAGTCAGAAGCCAAAGAGATGTAGCGCAGCCTGGGATCGGCCAAGCGGCGCACGAAGAGAAAGGTTAAGGCCGCCAGGATGACGGCATCCGTCATATAAAGGTGGGGAAGTCCGATGTGGAAAAAGCTGTCGATCTGATCAATGAGCTGAATCACCTTGGGTACGGGATAGGAGAAGAACCGAAAGTGACGGATGAGGATGGTCAGGAAGCAGTAATGAAAAGCGATGGCTCCCAACCAGAGCCACTTGTAGGAACCGTAGATGAGATTGGGGCCCTTGAGCTCGGCCTTGAGGTTGCGGAAGAGGGACCGGAAGGCAAAGACCTCAAGGAGCATCCGCAGGACCACTTCGAAGTTGGTGTAGGGAGACTCGAGCCGGCTCCGCTTCACCCAGCGCAAGGACTTCTGCTGACCGCAAGTGGTCACGATGCGGAAGGGAACCGGAACCTTGGCCCAACCAATCAGGCGGTAGACCATCCCGACGAGAAAGGTGAGAAACGCCGCATACGGAATGACTACCCCAAAGAGTCCTCGAAGGCCGGCGACCCCGACCCCTAAATAGACCACCAAAACCAAGGCCATAACGACTAAAAAGGAGAATACGACACCCATTATGCTACCTCACTCACCCTCAAGTTTGGTTTTCAATCAAGGAACCCTCTCGTGGATCATAAACCAGCTTGGCTCTTCTTAAGAGCATATAGAGGTTACGCTTCCATTCCTCCACCTTGAGATGATAGAGCCTTTC
>JAADCO010000043.1 GCA_013154385.1 Thermodesulfobacteriota bacterium | reverse complement strand
TCTACCCCAAGAAGTATCCCGAGGAGCATCTCACCGTGCCCCCGAAGATGGTCCGCTATCCCCCGAAGGTCCTTGCGCGCATCAAGCGAGAGATCCGCCTCATCCGGGGGACCGTGGCCCGGTTTCATCCCGAGGCCCTGCTCGACGGTCCCTTCGTCTGGCCGGCGCCCGGGCGCATCTCGAGCGCCTTTGGCTTCCGCCGGGTCTACAACGGTGAGCCCCGGAGCCCCCACGGCGGGGTGGACATCGCCTGTCCGACGGGCACGCCGGTCAAGGCCGCCAACCGCGGGCGCGTGGCCCTGGTGGGGGACTTCTATCTCCCCGGAAAGACCGTCGTCCTCGACCACGGTCTCGGAATCTACACGGTCTATTGCCATCTCTCGAAGATCCTGGTGCGCGAGGGAGAGATCCTCGAGAAGGGCGAAATCTTCGCCCTTTCCGGAAAGAGCGGCCGCGTCACGGGACCGCATCTCCATTTTGGATGTTATATTTTGGGCTCGAAAGTGGATCCGCAGGTGCTGCTCGGGGTGTTTTGATGCGTTTTGAAGAGGCCCTTAAGGCCCTGGAAAAGATCGTCCAGGAACTCGAACGCGAAGACCTACCCCTCGAGGAGGCCCTGGCCCGCTTCGAGGAAGGGGTCAGGTTGGCCCGGGATTGCCGCCGCCTCCTGGAGGAAGCCGAACGCCGCGTGGAGGTCCTTCTCAGGGACGAGGAGGGACGCTTCGTTACTCTCCCCTTCGAGGAGGACTGATGTCTCCCGGATTCTTCGACTATCTCCGCCAACGTCAGGACCTGGTCAACCAGGCCTTGAGGCGCTACGTCCCGAGGCTTGAAAACTTCGCCGCGCGCGTGACCGAGGCCATGCACTACAGCCTCTTTGCCGGGGGCAAGCGTCTGCGGCCCATCCTGCTTCTGGCCGGGGCCGAGGCCGTGGGGGGCCGGGCCGAGGACTATCTCCCCGCGGCCTGTGCCCTGGAGTGCATCCACACCTACTCCCTCATCCACGACGATCTGCCGGCCATGGACGACGACGATCTGCGCCGCGGAAAACCCACCTGCCACAAGGCCTTCGACGAAGCCACGGCCATCCTTGCCGGAGACGGGCTCCTCACCATGGCCTTCGAGCTCCTGAGCCATCCGGATCTCGTGGCCCGGGTGGCCGGGGAGCGTCTGCTCAAGGTCATCCATCTCGTGGCGCGGGCGGCGGGCATCCACGGTATGGTGGCCGGCCAGATGGCCGATCTCCTGGCCGAGGGGCGCGCGGTCTCGCCGGAGGAACTCGACTTCATCCATCGGCACAAGACCGGGGCCCTCATCACCGCTTCGGTGGTCTCCGGGGCCATGCTCGCCGGGGCGGAGGAGGCCGCGCTCTCGGCCCTCGAGGCCTACGGCTGGGCCATCGGGCGGGCCTTTCAGATCGTCGACGACATCCTCGACATCGTGGGCGACGAAAAGACCCTCGGAAAACCCGTGGGCTCCGACCTGGCCAAGAAGAAGGCCACCTATCCCGCCCTCTACGGTCTTGAGGCCTCCCGCGAGAAGGCGCGCGAACTCGTGGAGCAGGCCCTCGGGCACCTTGAGTCCTTCGGTCCCGAGGCCGAGCCCCTGCGCGACATCGCCCGCTACATCGTGGAGCGCAAGCTCTAGTTGGCCCCGTAGATCCTGCGCGCAAGCGGCCCCAAAGTGAGCCCCTGGACGAGCACGGAAAAGAGCACGTTGGCGTAGGTCAGGGGGAGGAAGATCTCCTGGAGGTTTGCGGGGAGGGTGAGGGCCAGGGCCACGGCGATCCCGCCCTTGACGCCGCACCAGGAAAGGAACCCCACGCGCACCATCCTGATCTCCCGGAAGGGCCGCGCCATCTTGAGGCTCACGCCCACGCTTATGAAGCGCCCGAGGAGCACGAGCGGCAGGGAGAGGACCACCAGGACGAGAAGCGAAGGGGAGAACCGCTCGAGGATGAGGACCTCAAGCCCCAGGAGCAGGAAGAGGATGATG
Organism: Thermodesulfobacteriota bacterium; assembly: GCA_013154385.1. Classification (GTDB taxonomy): domain Bacteria; phylum Desulfobacterota; class Thermodesulfobacteria; order Thermodesulfobacteriales; family Thermodesulfatatoraceae; genus JAADCO01. The sequence goes on along the minus strand of JAADCO010000043.1, from coordinate 2,385 downwards.
TTGAGCAGGCCGTCAACGAGCTCCCAGAAGGTGTCCACGTGCTCCACGGTGCGCGGGCTCATGGCGAGCTTCCGTCCGTGGTTGCCGATGAGGAGCCCCGCGGCCACCACGCCCAGGGGGCCGGAGAGATGGAACCTCTCGGCCACGGTGTAGACGAGCATGACCAGGGTGATGGTCATGAGGACTTCGAGCTGATAGTCGTCGGTCTCGCGCAGGAGGAGGAAGAAGACGAAGCCCAGGAGTATCCCGAGGGCGATGCCGCCGAGGGCCTCCTTCACGAAGAGCCAGAGGACGAAGCCCGGCCCTCCGGCGGGATGCAGGGCGAACTCGAGGAGCCCGAGGAAGAGGACCACGGCCACGCCGTCGTTGAAGAGGGACTCCCCGATGACGATGCTTTCCACCTCGCGCGGCACGCGGGTCTTCCTCAGGATGGCGAGCACCGCCACCGGGTCCGTGGGCGAGATGAGGGCCCCGAAGACGAGGCCGGCCACAAGCGGTATCTCCAGGCCGAAGAGTCCGGTGAGGAACTTGAGCCCTACGCCCACGACGAACGTGGAGACGAGCACCCCCACGGTGGCCAGACTGGCGATGCTCCGCCAGCGGGCGAGCAGCTCGCCGAGCTCCACGTGGAGGGCCCCGGCAAACAGGAGGAAGCCGAGCATCCAGTGGAGCACGGTCTCCTCGAACCGCACCCCGTGGAGCACGTGGGCCAGGGTCTCCCGCAGACCAAGGTCCGGGAGGAAGCGATCAAGGACGATCAGGGCGAGAGACCCCAGGAGGGCCACCAGGGTGAGGCCGATGGCCGAGGGCAGCTTCAGGAAGCGATAGTTCAGGAAACCACCGGCCACGGCCAGGACCAGCAAAAGGGTGATCAGCTCGTAAACGCTCATTTCCTCACCGCCAAAAAAAGGTAATATTTAGGCGAGGTGAAGCCACCTCCTAAGCTACTCAATTTCGAGGGAGCGGGTGAGGTTTATGGGCAAAAAATTGCTTGACCAGATCAACGGTCCCGAAGACCTGAAGAAACTGAAACCTTCCCAGCTCGAGAAGCTGGCCGAGGAGCTGCGGGAGGTCATCGTCAATACCGTGGCCGAGACCGGCGGCCATCTGGCGCCGAACCTCGGGGTCATCGAGCTCACCATCGCCCTCCACTACGTCTTCGACTCCCCCAAGGACAAGATCGTCTGGGACGTGGGGCATCAGGCTTACGCGCACAAGCTCCTTACCGGCCGGAGGGACCGCTTCCACACCCTCAGACAATACGGGGGCATTGCCGGCTTTCCCAAACGGGCCGAGAGCCCGCACGACATCGTTGACGTGGGGCACAGCAGCACCTCCATCTCCGTGGGCCTCGGGATCGTCACCGCCCAGGAACTTCTCGGCAAAGAGGGCAAGGTGGTGGTGGTCATCGGCGACGGCTCCATGACCGCGGGGCTCGCCTTCGAGGGCCTGAACCACGCCGGACACCTGAAGAAGGACCTGATCGTCATCTTGAACGACAACGAGATGTCCATCTCGCCCAACGTCGGGGCCCTTTCTTCCTTTCTTTCGCGCAAACTCACCGGCCCCCTGGCGCGGCGCTTCAAGCGCGAGCTCGAGGGTCTGGTGAGCCATCTGCCCGGCGGCGAGCACCTGGTCAACGTCATCAAGAAGAGCGAGGACGCCATCAAGTGCCTCCTCACCCCGGGCATGCTCTTCGAGGCCCTGGGGTTCCGCTACGTGGGCCCCATTCCCGGCCACAACCTGGAGACCCTCATCCAGACGCTCAAGAACGTGAAGGGGCTTGAAGGCCCCACGCTCGTCCACGTCATCACCAAGAAGGGCAAGGGATACCGTCCGGCAGAAGAAGAGCCCGAGCGCTTCCACGGCCTCGGTCCCTTCGACGTGGCCACGGGCAAACCCAAGACGAGCAAGGCCAAGCCGCCTTCCTACACCAGCATCTTCTCGAAGACCATGGTGCGTCTCGGGGAGATGGAACCGCGGCTCGTGGCCATCACCGCGGCCATGCCCACGGGCACGGGGCTCAAGGCCTTTTCCGAGCGTTTCCCCGAGCGTTTCTTCGACGTGGGGATCGCCGAACAGCACGCGGTGACCTTTGCCGCGGGGCTGGCCATCGGCGGGCTCATCCCGGTCTGCGCCATCTACTCCACCTTCCTTCAGCGCGCTTACGACCAGATCATCCACGACGTGGCCCTGATGAACCTCCACGTGGTCTTCGCCATTGACCGCGGGGGCATCGTAGGTGAGGACGGCCCCACGCATCAGGGGCAGTTCGACCTCTCCTATCTGCGGGCCGTACCCAATCTCGTGGTCATGGCGCCCAAGGACGAAAACGAGCTCCAGCACATGCTCTACACCGCGGTGCGGCACGACGGACCCATTGCC
>JAADCO010000051.1 GCA_013154385.1 Thermodesulfobacteriota bacterium | reverse complement strand
GAAGTCCTGGAAGAAAAACTCGAAGAATGGAAAAAGACATACAAAGGCAAGGTTACCGCGGTCAAAGTCCTCAAGGAAGAACCGGATCATATTGTGCTCGAGGTCTCTTTTGAGGATGTGAAGCGTCCCGAAGAGACTTACGTCACCGGAGAAGTCCTTTTCGGGGGAGTTCCGGCATCCAATTTCGTGGTAGACCGCATCCCTCTTACGGAAAAGAGGGGTTCCCTGCGTCTGAACGTCTATTACGTCGAACCGGAAACTTACGAAATGGAAGCCGGGCGCAGCGATCAGATCGTCGTGTATCTCTACCCTGCCGGGGCACCGGAGAAGCGTTTTGGAGAGTACTATCTGGCGTTGGTTCGTACGTGGGGGAGCTCTTCCGAAGAAGAGGCCGGGATCACGCTTACCGATGAAAGTTCTCCCACAAACGAAGAAGCGAAACCAAGCCCCGTCATTCCGGAAGGATCGTTCCCGTACCCAAAGTTATCGCCGGTCTTCTTCACCAAGACCTACGACTTTTATGACAAGGCGGAACTGGCCCAGTGGCGCAGCTCTTACGGAACGTTGCCTTTTTCCGGAAACCCTAACGATCGTCGAGGGTTTGTCCGGAAAATATCTGCGGGGCATCTTTCCACCGGCAACAATGCCAGAAAACTCCTTGAGACCCGTCCTCCCCGGGAGAGGCGAGGCTGGATAGAGGGAGAGTATCCCGCCCTGGTCTTGGCCAAAGGGGTCCATTTCCAGGCGGCGGCAGGTTTTTTGAAAGGGGCCCAGGCCTCGGACGGGGCCATTTTCAAACTCTATGTCAAGGATTCCCAGGGGCACAGGCACCGCGTGCTGGCCCAATACGTCCGGCCAGGCCGTTACGTGCACCTTGATGCGGACCTTTCTCGTTTTGCCGGGCAAAAAGTGGCCCTCATCCTCCACGTGAGCGCCTGGCGCACTCCCACGCAGGATTGGGCGGTCTGGGTGGCCCCGCGTCTGACCATCCCTTAGGAGAAACCTATGTCCAGAATCAAGACCTGCTGGCTTCTGCTTTTTATGGGGCTGTTTTTGTTTTTGGGAGGGGAAGCACCGGGACTCGCGCAGACACGCCCTGTCAAGTTGATCCGTCTGGAATTGAAACCCCTGCCCCTCAAAAAGTTGAAACCTTTCACGGAAAGACCATCTCCGCCTTCCGGTCCAGATCCAGCCCGGGTCTTGGACCTCGCTGACCTGCTCGAAGACCAAAGCCTCCTCCAGGATCTTGGCAAGGTGACGGGATTTGACCCCCACTATATCCTTCAGGACAAGAGCGCCCCGCACGTGTTTTACTACGTGCCCCGGGCTTTTCTCCTCCTCTGTGATGAGGCGGGCTATCATCTGGGGGTGCAATATAATTACCAGGCCCGTCCCGGGGAGCCTTCGGTCACCTTGAACATGGACCTCGCCGCTCCCTTCCAGGCAGGAGACACCAGACTCCTGAAACACCTCCTTCGAGAGGGGCTCAAACCACCGCCAGGCATAACTCTCAAGGTCAAGGCCCTGCCGGCCTTGGGAGCCGAAGTGAATCTCGAGGCCCTGGCTTCGGGTGTGGCCTTGCCTGCAGAACGTCTTCACGTGGTTCTCGGGGCCCACCTCCGCAAGCCCCTCCGCCTGAGCATGCTCCTCACCCCGGAAGAGGTGGAAGAGGTCCTCACGCAGCTCGCCAGCGAAGGTCTGGTGGGGGAACTGGTGGTCGGGATAGGGGACAAAACCATTCCCATCCCTTTGGAGATCCGTTTTACCGAGTTTGCCGGACCCAAGGTTCAGGGTCTCGAGGATTGGCTCCAGCACAAAAAGCAGGTCAAGATCCGCAATCTCACCTATTTTCCCATGCGTCTTCAGGGCCTTTGCGCCTATCGTCTGCAGGGCTCCACGCTGGAACGCTATTGCCGCGGGGTCAAAGGGAGCCTGAGACCTCGCCAGGCTGTTCCTTTGCGCATCCCGCCCCCGGAAAAGGTCTTGGGTCGCAATCTGCTCATGGTGTGGTTTGATTTCCGCCTGGACACCTCTTGCAAGGAGTGTCTGGCCCGTATCCAGCAAGAGGTGCGCCGTGGGGTTTCTCTGACTCCTACCACCATCCTCACGTGGGAGGTCATCCCCAGCACCTTTGAGAAGATGGGGCTCTACAAGGTCGTGGTGGAACTGCGTTCCAGGGGCCTCTCGGCCTCCGGAAAGGAGACCACCAAGGTCCTGGCCTTTTCCCCGGAAGAGACACATCAGGAAGTCCTGCTTTACCTCCATGAAAAACAACCTCGCTATCTCTACCGGCTCCAGGTGGTGACCCAGGACGGGGAGCAGTTTCGCCAGGAGGACTGGCAGCAGAGTGATAGACTCACGCAAATCATAGGGAAGAAGCAGCTGGAGGAGGTCTTGTTTTCGGCAAAAACGCCCTGATTTTGAGCATCTTTTGGCTCTTGGTCACCAGCCCTGTGGGACTGGCCCAGCCCAACTTCGCGATCTTTCGCGACGTAGCGGGCATAAGGGCCTTTCAGGATCAAAAGGCCCCCGGGCTCTGGTATTTGAGCCCTCCTCCCCCGCGGCTGGCTCAAGATCAGGAAGGCTCACCGGCTTACGCCCTGGAGGCCTTTGCCTATTACGGCCGCAAGGCCACCGGAGACCAGGGCGTCTTCTGGCAGAAGGTGATCTTGACCCTGGGCTTTGAACGCTCCTGGCCGCCGCAGGCCAGGGAGAAATTGCGCCAGAGCCTGGCCAGAGAATACGGGGAGCCCATCAAGCTTCGGACCCTTCCTGTTTTTCAAGCCAAAGTGCGGCTCATCTACGCCGGGGAGACTTACACGCGGACCTGGTCGACCCGCTGGCGTCCGGAAAGGATCATCCTTCCCCTGGAAGAGCATCTCGGGGCCCTTCTGTGGGAGGCGGCCCGAAGGGGCCAGGTGCTCTTGAGTTTGGTGCTGGAAGAGCAGGCCCGAGGAGTCCGCCTGGAAAAAGGGATTTCCAAACCCGCCACGCTTACCTGGACCTGGACCTTGGACATCAAGCTGGACCAAAAGCGTTATCCGGAAAAATTCAGGCTACACGACCTGGGGGCCAAGCTTGAAAGGGCCTACACCCGCATCGATATCCTCTGCCTCGACTTTGCCGAAGGCACTCTGCCGGGGCTCTATGCCACCCTGGTGGAGATCGGGTTTCCGGTAAAAGGCCGCCTCCTCGTGAAACAGGTGCGTTTTGACGAAAACAGCCCCTTTCACCAGCAGGTGGCCTTCCCCTTGGCCCACGAAACCGGCCGCCCGTATCGGTTTCGCGTGATCCGCATCTTTGAAGACGGGCGGCAGGAAACGGGGCCCTGGCGTGAGAGACGGGGTGAACGCCCCCTGGACGTCACCCTTTACCGCAACCTCGAGACACAGGAGGAGAGATGAAAGGCGGCAAAGGCGTAGCACTGCTCGCTTGCCTGGTCCTTTTCCTCTTGGGAATGGCCCAGGCTCAGGAGATCTATCTGGACGGGGTGATAAAGTGTGGGGAACTCTATTGCTACCCGGCCCTCGACGACCCGCACACCTTTTACTATGTCCCGGCCAACCCCAGGCTGGCCCGAAAGAACGGTCGGCCAGAGTTTTCTTTTCTGAAATATGCGCGCCTGAAGGAGGCCCAGAAGGCCGGCACCGGTGAGACCGAAGGCGGGGGGCTGCTCCATTTTCTGGTCACCTACGGGGTAGATAAAGAGACCCTTGAGGAGGCCGAGCAGGACCTTCAGGCCAAGGTCCCCGGGGCCAGGATTGTGGGGCCGGTGACCTTTCAACGGGGCACCTTTGCCCTGGTCACAGCCTTTCAAAGGGAAAACGAGCGCTGGGTCAAGACCGTGGCCCTGGGGAAGGCGCCTCTTATGGAAGGCCAGAAGACCGCGGTGTCTCTGGCCCTGACCAAAGAGGGGGCCGAAATCCTCTGGGAAGACTTCAAGACCGCCACTCCGGATATCTCGCTGGTGTTCGAGATGGAGTTTGCCGGCTACCGCAAGCCTTACGAGGCCGAAGTCATCGTGGACTGGGCCAAGGTCTTCCAGAACCATCGGGTCCAGGCGGGCATGCGTTACGCCTGGTTTGGGGCCGACATAGACCTCCTCTTTCAGGAATTGCGCCGCACCGGTGCCATCAAGATTGTGATCAAGGGCGGAGATGAGGCCAGCGACAAGCTCGTCGCCAGCGTGCAACAGAAGCTCCTGGACATCATGTTCGAGCCCATTGACGCCCAGAACCTCATGCAACAGGCCATCAAGGAAGACAGCTACAGCAACCTGAACAGGGCCCTGGATTTTCTTACCAGGGTCAAAAAGATAGACCAGAGCCGGCTTTGGTACCTTCCTTTGTGGGAAAGGGACTTTTGGCAGGCCCTTTTTAACTGGTGCCCTAA
>JAADCO010000176.1 GCA_013154385.1 Thermodesulfobacteriota bacterium | reverse complement strand
GAGGCCCTCTTCGAGACCGCGCGCACGGTCTTTGAGGCCGGCTGGCGGCATCTCAAGCTCTACTTCATGATTGGTCTGCCCACCGAGACCCTCGACGACCTGGAGGGGCTCGTGAGCCTGGCCCGCAGGCTCACCCGCATTAAGGGCCGTCAGGGGCCGCAGGTCAACGTCTCGGTCTCCACCTTCGTGCCCAAGCCGCACACCGCCTTTCAATGGGAGGAACAGCTCGGCCTTGAGGAGACCAGGGCGCGTCTTTCCTGGCTTCGCGAGCGCCTGCGCGGCAAGAAACTGCGCTTCAAGTGGCACCATCCCGAACAGAGCTTTCTCGAAGGCGTCTTCTCCCGCGGGGATCGCCGCCTCTCCGCCCTGATCGTCGAGGCCCATCGCCTCGGAGCCCGGCTCGACGGCTGGAGCGACGAGCTTCGCTTCGACCTGTGGCTCGAGGCCGCAAGGACTCTAGGGCTTGACCTTTCCTCCTATCTCCGGACGAGACCCCTCGATCAGCCCCTGCCCTGGGATCACGTGGACCTGGGGGTCAAAAAGGAATTCCTGCTCGAGGAGCGCGCCCGCGCCTTGGGAGAGGAAGTCTCTCCTGACTGTCGCTTCGCGCGTTGTCTCAAGTGCGGGGTCTGCGACTTCCGCACGCTCAAGAACCGCCTGGAAAAGGACTGCACCCCGCCGAAGATCGAGGTCTCCCGCCCGCGGGCCGAAGGCCGCTTCTTCTACCGCGTCCTCTATCGGAAGGTCGGCTGGGCCCGGTTCCTCTCCCAGCTCGAGCTCATGCGCGCCTTTCACCGGGCCGTGCGCCGCGCGCGGTTGCCCGTGGCCTTCAGCGAGGGGTTCCATCCCCTGCCCAAGCTCTCCTTTCCCCGCGCCCTGCCCGTGGGCGTGGAGAGCGAAAAGGAACTCATGGCCCTTGAGCTCGTCCGCCAGCTCGCTCCGGAAGAGGTGAAAGCCGCCCTCAATCGCGAGCTCCCGCCGGAGCTCGGCGTGCTTGCGGTGGAGAAGACCAGCGAGGAGGCGGCCCTCCTGGTGCCCGAAGAGGCCACCTACGAGGTGGAGCTCACCAAGCCGGTGTCCCCGGAGATGATCGCCTCCTTCCTCCGTCGCCGCTCGGTCGTCCTGCGCGTGCGCCGGGGAAAGAAGGAAAAGGAGATAGAGATCCGGCCCTTTGTGGTCTCGCTTGAGGGCGAGGACCATCGCCTGCGGCTCGTCCTCTACGAGCCTCCGCAGGGCGGCGTGCGGGCCGAGGAGGTGGTGGCGGCGGTCTTCGGCGTGCCGCCGGAGGAGGCGCCCGTGAGGAAGATCCGCAAGCTTTCCTGGGAGCTAGAACTTGCTGAGCAGCCCCTCGAGGGTCTTCTTGAGGAGGTTTAACCCGTAGATCTCCTTTTCCGTGAAGGGTTCCCGCCGCTTGAACCCGAGGAGGATGGCCGGCCGTCCGGCGAAACACAGTGGCAGATAGACGAACTCTTCCGCCCCGCTTCCGCGGAAGACCTCGCCTTTGCGAAGGATCTCAAGGAGGAACTTCTCCGCCTCCGGGCTCGGCGGTTCCTCGTCGAGGCTTTCGAGATGGTTGTCCTCGAGATAGAAGACCTTGCCCTCGGCTTCCATTTCCTCGCTCAGGGCCTTCATGGCCCTCCTCACCAGGGAGATGGCCTCCCGCGGCAGATAGAAGATGTCTTCTTCCGGCGGGGCCTCGGTTTCAAAGGCCGATTGGTCTATTTGCAGCCAATCCGAGAGCGCGTCTCTCAGCGGCGGGGGGAGATAGGGGAGCTTTTCCTTGAGGTTTTCAAGGGCAAGTTTCACCCTTTGCGGGGAGTCGAAGAGCCTCTGCCAGCCGTAGAGCAGCCCCTCTTCGAGCAGGGAGAGGGCGATTTTTTCCGCAAGGATCACCAGGCGCAGGAGGCGCCCCTGGCGTTTCAGTTTCTCCCGGCCTTCGAGGCCCTCGAGCAACTGGGAGGGGAGGTTCCAGTGCCGGGCCATGCGTTCCCCCACGAGCAGGAAGAGCTCTTTCTGGCGCGCTTCGGAAAGGCTGTTGATCTCGCGATAGGTGCGCGGGCTGTAGATCAGGAGGATGAGGCGCCCGAGACGCCGGAAGAGCCCGGTGAGATACGCCTCCTCGGCGTTGATGGACCGCTTTTCCGCCGCGCCTTCCGCCAGATGGGCGGTGAGGAGCGAAAGGGCGTACTCCCGGAGAAAGCTCTCCTGCTTGAGGGTCTTTTCCTCGAGCTTGGGGGCCGAGAGGGCGATCTGCTTGAGGTTGTCGAACCCCAGGAGCACCGCCGCGCGGGAGATGGTGTTCATGGGCAGGCTCAGGGGGTTGAAATAGGCGGAATTGGCGGCCTTTAGCACTTGGATGCACAGACCGAGGTCGGCGGAGATGACGCGCACGATGCGTTCGGGAGAGACTTCGACTTCGCTATAGAAGGTGGAGACGGCCTCCACCGTGGTGCGGAGGGCCGGAAAGTTGGCCGTCCTCTTCAGGCGATTGGTCAGTCTGAGAACGATGGGTTTCATCTAGCATCCGCAACCTGGTGAAGAATTCCTCCACGCTCTCTGCGGCCAGGAGATGGGGGAGCAGTTTGCGCCGCCCGGGGACGCCTTTGAGGAACTTGGGCGCAAAGAGCTTGAGCATCTTGAGCCGTTGTTCCGCGTCCAGATGGTCCGCATAAGCGTGAAGTTCCTCTAAAAGAGCGATTCGGTCGGCGGTCTTTAATTCTAAAGTTTTTCCGGCCTTGATCTCGGTGAAGATCCAGGGGCGGGTGAGGGCGGCCCGTCCGATCATGACGCCATCCGCCCCGGTTTCTGCGGCGGCCCGATGGAAGTCCTCAAGGCTCTTCACGTCGCCGCTGAGATAGACCCGTGCGTCCTTTCCCACCATTTGCTTGAGATCGCGCACCCGCGACCAGCGGGCCCTTCCGGAAAAACCCTCCCTGGCCAGGCGCGGATGCAGGGCCAGTATCTTCACCCCGGCCCGAAGCAGAGTCTCGGCGATCCTTTCCATTTCGTCCCGCTCGAATCCCAGGCGAAACTTGACCGAGGCCTCCATCCCGTGGGAGCGGGCTATCTCCACGAGGCCCTTGGCCATTTCGAAGAGGCGGGGAAGGTCCGTCAGGAGGGCGGCGCCGGAGCCCGATCGCACCACCTTGCGCGCCGGGCATCCGGCGTTGAGATCAAGGCCGTCAGGGGCTATTTCGCGGCAGACGCGCTCTGCGGCCTCGAGGATGGCCCGGGGCTCGCTTCCGTGGAGCTGGAGGCGCACCGGCCGCTCTGCGTCGGTCACGTGGAGCAGGGGGTCGTCGAGCCCCTTCACCAGGATCATCTGGGCGCTGATGAGCTCGGTCCAGGTGAGGTCCGCCCCCAGACGCCGGGCCAGACGCCGGAAGGCGCTCCCGGTGAAGCCCGACATGGGGGCAAGGATGACGAGGGGCTGCAAGCGTTCTATTCCTCGACCCGTTCCACCCGCACGGCTTTCCCCTCCCGCCGGGGGAGCTTCCCCTCGGGGAGGAGCACGACCTTGGCCCGAAAGCCCAGGAAGTTGTAGATCTCGTCCTCGAGCCGCTTCTTGAGGGTTTCGTCAAGGGTGCGGCTTTCCACGAGGATCTCGATGAAGTCCTTGCCTGCGGTCTTGCCCAGCCGGATGAGATAGTCGGGAAGGACCTCGGGATGCCGCATGAGGATCTCTTCGATCTGGCGCGGATAGAAGTTGACCCCCTTGACCTTGAGCATGTCGTCGGTGCGCCCCTTGATGCGGGCCAGGCGGAGCATGGTGCGCCCGCAGGAACAGCGTCCGCGGGAGACCACGCGGGTGATGTCCCGGGTGCGATAGCGGATGAGGGGAAGGCCCTCGCGCGTGAGCGTGGTGACCACCATCTCCCCTTCCTCGCCGTCGGGCAGGGGCTCACCGGTTTCGGGGTCGACGATCTCTACGAGATAGTGGTCCTCCCAGACGTGGAGCCCCTCGTGCGCCACGCAGTCTATGCCGAGCCCCACGCCCCCGGTCTCGGTCATGCCGATGATGTCGAAGGTCTCGATCCCCATCTCCCGCTCGATGAACTTCCGCGTCTCGTCGCTCCAGACCTCGGCGCCGAAGACCCCCACCCGGAGCTTCGTCTGCCTCAGGTCGAACCCCTCGGCTTTCGCCACCTCGATGAGACGCAGGGGATAGGAGGAGATCGCCGCCAGGGCCGTGGTGCCGAAGTCCCGCATGAACTTGAGTTGCATGAGGGTGCGCCCCGGACCGATGGGAATGACGAAACAGCCGATCCTCTCGGCCCCGTAGTGGAAGCCGAATCCCCCGTTGAAAAGCCCGAATCCAGGTGTGATCTGGAGGACGTCCTTGTAGGAGAGGGTGGCGGCGGAGAGGCACCTGGCCATGATTTCCGCCCACTGCTCCACGTCGGCCCGGGTGAAGGGGTTGATCACCGG
>JAADCO010000078.1 GCA_013154385.1 Thermodesulfobacteriota bacterium | reverse complement strand
AAGAAGATCTACTACGCCTCCTCGGCGGAGGAGAACCGCGAACGCCTGAAGGCCATGCAGGAACAGATGAAGAAGATGCAACAGGCCCTGGGAGCCATGGGCAAGAAGTTCGGCAAGCTCTTCGGGGGAGACCAGGCCCCGGCTCCCGAGGAAAAGCCGGTAAAGCACACTTACAAGAAGACGGGAAAGAAGGCCCGCATCGCGGGCTACGACGCCGAACAGGTCGTGGTGTACGAAAACGGCCGCCCGGTGAGCGAGATCTGGGTCTCGCCCAAGCTTGCCAAAGACCTCAACCGGAGCTGTGATCTCCGGAAGCTCTCCCAGATGACCGAGGCCTCGCTCCCTGAAGAGTGGAAGCAACCCAAACAAGCGGTCTCCGTGATGGAGATGAAAGAGTTTCAGGAGCTGGGTTATCCGCTGAAGGAGGTCTCCTACGACGGCGAGTTTCGTCAGGAGGTCACCAAGGTAGAGAAGAAGTCCCTTCCCAAGAGCTTTTTCTCCGTTCCAGAGGGCTACAAGCAGGTCTCCTATCCATCACCACAAGGAGGAATGAGGCCATGGTAAAAGCCATCGTTGCCGGTGCCGCGGGAAGAATGGGCAGCCGCATCATCCACAACATCGTCAAGACCGACGGGATCGAACTGGCCGGTGCTTTCGAGCGTCCGGACAGCCCCGCCGTGGGGAAAGACGTGGGCGAAGTGGTCGGTCTCCCGAAGATGGGGATCGTCATCGAAGACAGCCTGGAGAAGGTCATTGACAAAGGCGACGTGATCATCGACTTCACCTTCCACGAGGCCTCTTTGGCCCACGCCCGCACCAACGCCAAGCACGGCAAGGCCATGGTCATCGGGACCACGGGTTTCAAGAAGGAAGAGCTCGAGGAGATCCACGAGCTGGCCCGCAAGCACTTCCCGCTGGTCCAGGCTTACAACATGAGCCTGGGGATAAATCTCCTCTACAAGCTGGTGGAGATGGCCACCAAGGTCCTGGGGGAGGACTTCGACATCGAGATCGTCGAGGCGCATCATCGCATGAAGAAGGACGCCCCCAGCGGCACGGCCATCGCTCTCGCCAACGTGATCGCCAAGACCTTGGGCTGGGACGAATCCACGTTTCGGTTCTGCCGCGAGGGCATCATCGGCGAACGCCCGAAGAAGGAGATCGGCATCCAAACCATCCGCGCCGGGGAGATCGTGGGTGAACACACGGTGCTCTTCGCCGGCACGGGAGAACGCATCGAGCTGACCCATCGTGCCTCCAGTCGAGACACCTTTGCCCGCGGAGCGGTCAAGGCCGCCATCTGGGTGGTGGGCAAGGAGCCGGGTGTCTACGACATGCACGATGTCCTCGGTCTCAAGGACTAAGAGCGGCGGAGGGCTTCGGTCCTCCGCCCCGGCATGAAAGCAAGGATTATCCTTTTGGGATAATCCCTCCGGTCGCATGGAAAACCCGTTCATCTATCAGCGCCCCATCCGCTACGGAGAACCGTTCTGCAACCGAGAAAAGGAGATCTCCTATCTGGAGAACGGCGTCTTCTCCGCCGAGCTCGTCTGCCTGGCCTCCATCCGGCGGATGGGCAAGACTTCCCTCATCAACCAGCTCGAAGGGCGCCTCGGCGAGAAGGTCGAAATATTGCGTATAGACCTGAGCGACGTTTTCAAGCTCGAAGACTTCGTTCGCCTCTTCGAACGGGCCCTGGGCCGGATCTCCCCGCAGGAGAAGATCCTGCACCATTTGAAGAAGGTCCTCTCCCTGCGACCGGAGCTCGAGCTGGGGCTCGACGTCTCCACCGGCGACCTGAAGCTCGTGCCGCGGCTGGTGAGCGAAAAGGACTCCTACACCTTCTTCCGCGAGATCCTGCGCACCCTGGTGAGGTTTGCGGAAAAGGAAAAGCGGCCCTTCTGGCTGGTGATTGACGAGTTCCAGAACGTAAGACGCATTTCCCCCAAAGGGGAGATCGAGTGGACCATGCGCCGCGTGTTCGAGGAGCGAAAGTCCTTCTTTTCCGCACTCTTCGCCGGCTCGGAGAGGTCTCTCCTCCTCCAGATGGTGAACGACGACCGCGCGGCCTTCTACCGCATGGTCACGGTCTACGAATGCGACCCCCTGCCTCTCAAGGAAGCCGAGGACTTCGTGGTCACCTGCTTCAAGGAGACCCTCAAGCGCGCGCCCAAAAGGGAGCTCGTCCGGAAGCTGCTCGAGATCATCGGCGGGCATCCCTACGCCATGAACCTCTTTTTCCATCGCCTCTGGCGCGAAGCCTCCCTCAAGAAGAAGATCATCAACGATCCCCGCATCTGGGGAGAGCTTCTCGAGGAGCTGGTGATACTTGAGAGAAAGCGCTTCGAGGACCTGAACTCGTTCCTCTCCCTGAAGGCCCGCGAACTGCTCAAGGCCATAGCCATCTACGGCCCGGTGTCCGATCCCTACAGCGCCGCTTTCCTGCAAAAGACCGGACTCACCGCCTCCACCGTGCAGAAGACCCTCAAGACCCTCCTGCGCCACAACCGGATACGCGAGACCCCTCAGGGCTATCAGGTGGCTGACCCGCTGGAAAAATTGGTCATCCGTCTCTCGGGCGTGCCACCGGAAGAACTGCGCCGTCTCTTCGAGCGCACTTTTTCTGAAATTTGATCCAGACAAAGCGATCTTTCGTGTCTATCTTTCAGGTGAGCAAGATGATAAAAAGATGAAAAAGAGGGAAGGAGGAGGAAAAAATGGCTTGGATCTACGGACCGGTAAACAATGTGGATGACATTCGGCGCATCAACTGCATTATTCGGGACGAAATGCTCAAGGTGGAAACTCCGGAAGAACTCACCGATTTGAAGAAACGTTCGGACTATCTCTGCACTTTGACCTACAGCCCTTTCTGGCGCAAGAAATTCGGCCCGCGGATAGAAGAGCTCCGCAAGGTCGCTCGTGAAGAGAACGTGGCCACCGTAAGGCTGGCCAACTACATCGCGCAATATCGGGGATGGGACAAGCACTACTCTCCCTGGGGGGCCTCCACCGCCGCCGAGATCGAGAAGAAACTCGACGAGCTGGACGACGTGCTCATCCAGGAGATCGAAAAGGCCCAGCCCCTCAAGCTCATCGAGGAGATCAAGCAGGAACTCGACGCCCTGCGGCGCGAGTTCTGCCGGCTGCGTAAGGCCATGCTCTTCGTGGACGAACCCGACGAGCTCACCGAACTCAAGAAATACGCCGACTTCCTGGTCACGCTCACCTATTCGCGCGAGCTCGAACGCCGGCTGGGTGAACACGTGGAGAAGTTGCGCGAGATCGCGCTCAAGGAAAACGAGCGTTCGGTGGAGCTCGCCAACATCATCGCCGCGGTGAACAAGTGGGACATCGCCTACGAGCCCTGGAACGAAGACGAGCTCGTCCAGGAAGAGACCGTCGAAGAATACCTGCAGCGCCTGCTCGCCGAGGAAGAGAAGGCCGAAAAGTACATCCCCACCGAAGCCCGCTATCGCAGCGGCAAGGTGATGTGGCTCGTCTACGAGAGCCCGCACGAATACAAAGGCGGGCGCACCTATCCGCGGCTGCGGGTCAAGCGCGTCTACTTCCCCGGTGACGCCTTCGACATCAAGATCGAAGGCCCCGGAGTGTTCACCACGCGCTTCGGGCGCAAGGTCTTCGGCGTCAAGATCACCTACAAGACCCGCATCGCCCCCACCACCATCAGGAGGGGCAACCGCGTCATCCAGCTCCCGGAGCGCATCGTCACCCGCACCAAGATCGTCGAGCTCGACGAAGGGGCCACCAACGTGCGTCTCGTCGAGGAGCGTCCCGAAAAGGCCTATCCCGTGGCCTAAGACCTTCCTCCGGGCCGGTTTTTCGCCGGCCCGGCGTTGAAGATCCAGAGCAAGGGCGTAACCTTCGGGTATGCGCCTCCCTCGCCAGCGCAAACTCTTCGGCATCGTCGTTCGCCCGGACCTCGAGGAACGCCTCCAGATCCTTTCCGAAGACTCGCGCTTCGACCTCGCCGGCTCGTGCGCCAAGGACCCCTTTGGCCGCGGACGCCGCCGCGGCAGTTTCGGACGCTGGGTCTATCCCGTGGTCCTGCCCAGCGGACGCCGCATGACCCTTTTTCGCACCCTGCTCTCCAACGTCTGCGTGAACGACTGCGCCTATTGCCCCCTGCGTCTCGACCAAGACCCTCCGCGGACGAGCCTCTCCCCGGAGGAACTCGCCCGGGCCTTCATGGCCTATCTGCGCCGGGGACTCGTGCAGGGGCTCTTCCTCTCCTCCGGGGTGATCAGGGATCCGGACACCACCATGGAGCTCCTCCTGCGCGTGGTGCGCTTCCTGAGAGAGAAGGAAGGCTTCCGCGGCTACGTGCACCTCAAGGTCATTCCCGGGGCCAGCGAAGCCGCGGTGGGAGAGGCCGCCACCCTGGCCGACGCCCTCTCCCTCAACCTCGAGGCTCCGCAGAAGGGCTACTTCGCGCGCCTTTCGCGCCGCAAGCGCTTCGA
>JAADCO010000121.1 GCA_013154385.1 Thermodesulfobacteriota bacterium | reverse complement strand
ACTTCCCGTGGTCAATGTGACCAATCGTCCCAATGTTTAAGTGCGGCTTCCGCCTCTCAAACTTCTGCTTGCTCATCTCAGCCTCCCTCCTTTAAGCAGCGAGTTTCGCCTTGCGCACGATTTCTTCGGCCAGCGGGGCGGGCATCTTCTCGTAGTGAGAGAACTGCATGGTAAAGGTCGCCCGACCCTGCGTCTTAGACCGGAGTTCTGTAGCATATCCAAACATCTCTGCCAAGGGGACCAAGGCCCGCACCACTCTTACTCCGGGCCGATGCTCCATGCCCTGGACCTTGCCCCGGCGAGAGGAGATGTCTCCCAAAACGTCGCCCAGGAACTCTTCAGGGGTGACCACCTCAAGCTTCATGACCGGCTCCAGCAACACGGGCTGGGCCTTGGAAGCCGCCTCCTTGAAGGCCATGGACCCGGCGATGGCGAAGGCGAGCTCCGAGGAGTCAACCTCGTGATAGCTACCGTCAACCAGGCGCACCTTAACGTCCACCATGGGATAACCCGCAAGGACGCCCTGCTCCATGGCCTCGCGCACACCCTTTTCCACGGCCGGGATGTATTCCTTGGGGATGGCCCCGCCGACGATCTCGGAGACGAACTCAAAGCCCTTCTCCGGATTGGGCTCGATCACGAGCTTCACGTGACCGTATTGACCGCGGCCACCCGTCTGCTTGATATATTTGCCCTCGGCCTCCGCCGAAGTGGTGATGGTCTCCTTGTAGGCCACTTCCGGACGACCGACGTTGGCCTGGACCTTGAACTCCCTGGTCAACCGGTCAACGATGATCTCCAGATGGAGCTCACCCATACCCCAGATGAGGGTCTGACCGGTCTCGTGATCCGTAACCACACGGAAGGAAGGATCTTCGAGGGCGATCTTCTGAAGCGCCACGGAAAGTTTTTCCTGGTCGGCCTTGGTCTTCGGCTCGATGGCCACCGAGATGACCGGCTCGGGAATCTCCAGGGACTCGAGCTCGATCGGATGGGCCTCGTCGCAGAGCGTATCACCGGTGGTGGTCACGCGAAGACCCAAGGCGGCCACGATGTCTCCGGCCTCGGCCTCGGTGATCTCCTCCCGGCGATTGGCGTGCATGCGCACCAGACGGCCGATGCGCTCGCGCTTGCCCTTGGT
Organism: Thermodesulfobacteriota bacterium; assembly: GCA_013154385.1. Lineage (GTDB taxonomy): Bacteria > Desulfobacterota > Thermodesulfobacteria > Thermodesulfobacteriales > Thermodesulfatatoraceae > JAADCO01. Next base: position 3,347 of record JAADCO010000121.1, on the reverse strand, counting down.
GGCGTTGTAAACGCTCATCCCGCTTTCGATGCGCCCGGAATAGATGCGCAGGAAGGTGAGGGTTCCCACGTAGGGATCCGTCATGATCTTGAAGGCCAAAGCGGCCAGCGGCGCATCGGGATCGGTGATCCGCTCCTCCACCTCACCGGTCTCGGGGTTCACGCCCTTAACCGGCGGAATGTCTAGCGGAGAGGGGAGATAATTGATGATGGCGTCAAGGAGCGGCTGAACTCCCTTGTTCTTGAAGGCCGAACCGCAAAGCACCGGCACCCCGGCGAGAGAGACGGTGGCCTGCCGCAGGGCCGCGCGGATCTCGTCGGGGGTGATCTCTTCCCCTTCGAGATACTTGATCATGATCTCTTCGTTTACGTCCGCGAGAGCCTCGAGCATGCGCACCCGATACTCCTCGGCCTTGTCCTTGAGCTCGGGGGGAATCTCCTCGAAGTGGTAACGAGCCCCCAAGGTGGACTCGTCCCAAACGATGGCGCGCATCTCCACGAGGTCGATCACGCCGCGGAAGTCTTCTTCTGCTCCGTAGGGAAGCTGCACCGGGATGGGATTGGCCCCGAGCCTCGTCTTCATCTGCTCGAGACAGGCCTCGAAGTTGGCCCCCACACGGTCCATCTTGTTGATGAAGGTGATGCGCGGCACCTGGTACTTGTCGGCCTGGCGCCAGACCGTCTCGGACTGAGGCTCTACCCCGCCCACGGCACAGAAGATGACCACCGCTCCGTCGAGCACCCGCAAGGCACGCTCGACCTCCACGGTGAAGTCCACGTGGCCGGGGGTGTCAATGATATTGATGCGGTGATCCTTCCAGAAGCAGGTGGTGCAAGCGGAGGTGATGGTGATTCCCCGCTCCTGCTCCTGGGGCATATAGTCCATGGTCGCCGTACCTTCGTGCACTTCGCCGATCTTGTGGGTACGGCCCGTGTAGTAGAGGATGCGCTCGGTCGTCGTGGTCTTTCCGGCGTCGATGTGGGCCACAAGACCGATGTTTCTCGTTTTCTTGAGCCTTTCCAGAGATTCTTTCTTCATTGTTCCTCTTAACCCCTTCCTGAACTTCTAAAAATTTCAAAATTCAAACACAAAGAATGGGGAAACCTTGGCAGTCTCCCCATTCTCCAAAAGGGAAACTTATGAAGTTACCATCGGTAATGGGCAAAGGCCCGGTTGGCCTCCGCCATCCGATGGGTGTCTTCTTTTTTCTTGATCGCGGCTCCGCGGTTGTTGTAGGCGTCCCACAGCTCGCCCGCCAGACGCTCCACCATGGTCCTTTCCGGACGCTCGCGGGCCGCAAGGATGATCCAGCGAATGGCCAGCGTGCGCTGTCTCTCCGGACGAACCTCTACCGGCACCTGATAGGTAGCTCCACCCACCCGGCGCGAACGGGTCTCGAGGAGAGGCTTCACGTTTTCCACGGCCTTCTCGAAGATGGCCAGCGGATCCTCTCCCTTGGACTTTTTGCGGAGGAGCTCCATCGCGCCATAGAAGATACGCCGGGCCACACTCTTCTTTCCGTCGATCATGAGGCGGTTGATGAACCGCGCTACCAACTCACTACCGTACTTTGGATCAGGAGGAATTTCTCTCTTCGGAACCGGCCCTTTACGCGGCATAGCTCTCTAACACCTCTTTATTTAGGTTTTTTGGCGCCGTACTTGGAACGAGACTTGCGCCGATCCTGCACACCCGCCGCATCGAGTGCGCCGCGGATGATCTTGTAACGAACACCCGGCAAATCCTTGACACGCCCGCCGCGCACCAGGACCACCGAGTGCTCCTGAAGGTTGTGACCAATACCCGGGATGTAGGCGGTCACCTCGATGCCGTTGGTCAGGCGCACACGAGCTACCTTACGCAGCGCCGAATTGGGCTTTTTGGGCGTGGTGGTATAGACGCGCGTGCACACCCCGCGACGCTGCGGACAACCCTGAAGTGCCGGCGACTTGGATTTCGTCTTTCTCTTTTCGCGACCCAGTCTTACCAGCTGATTGATGGTCGGCATGTTTTTACCCCGAATTAAAAAGTCAATATCGACCCATAAGGGGCTCTCTTTTCCCCTGCGGGCCGCTGTTATATAACGGCCCCTTCCGTGATTGTCAAGCGGAAGGGGTGAAAACCTCTTGCGGGAGATATTTTAGCCTATTCCCCGCCGGATGGACAAGGGATCACTTTTCGCCGATGAGACGCAAGAATTCGTCTTCGTTGATGATCTTCAAGCCCAGGCGCTGGGCGCGCTGAAGCTTGGAGCCGGGCTTTTCGCCCACGACCACGTAGTCCACGTTACGGGAAACATCCGAGGCCACCCGTCCTCCCAGGGCCTGGACGCGTTTTTTGGCCTCCTCGCGGGTCATGCTCTTGAGCCCCCCGGTGAAGACAAAAGTCTTCCCCTTGAGGGGCTTTTCCGTCTCCTTTTCCTCTTCTTCTGCGTCTTCAAACTGGATCCCGGCCTTAAGGAGCTTTTCGATGGTCTCCCGATTACGGGGATTGCGGAAGAACTCCACCACGCTTTTGGCCACCTCCGGGCCGATTCCCGGGATGGCCATGAGATCGGCGAGCGAAGCCTTCATCAGCCGCCCAAGGCTCTTGAAGTGTTCGGCAAGGATCTGGGCCACGACCTCTCCCACGTGACGGATCCCCAGGGCGTAGAGGAAACGCGGGAGCGTGGTCTTCTTGCTCCTCTGAATGGCCTCGTAGAGGTTTTTGGCCTTCTTCAAGGCAAAGCCCGGCAACTGAAGGAGGTCTTCGATGGTGAGATAGTAGAGGTCCGCTACGTCGCGCACCAAACCCGCATCCACCAGGGCCTTCGCCACCTTCTCCCCCAGGCCTTCGATATCCATGGCGTTACGGCTCGCAAAGTGCTGCAAATGACGGACGAGCTGGGCGTAACAGTTCTTGTTGGGACAGCGCCACACCGCCTCTCCGGGCTTGCGCACCAGTTTGCTCCCGCACACGGGACAGGTCTCGGGCATCTTGAAGGGCTTTTCCTTCCCGGTGCGGCGCTCCTTTATGGACATCACCACCTCGGGGATGACGTCTCCGGCCCGCTGCACCAGCACCCAGTCCCCGATGCGGATGTCCTTGCGCCGGATCTCGTCCTCGTTGTGGAGCGTGGCGCGGGAGACCACGACCCCGCCCACTTTCACGGGCTTCAACACCGCCACCGGAGTGACGGCTCCGGTGCGCCCGACCTGGAGCTTGATGTCGAGCACCTGGGTGGTCACCTGCGTGGGTTCGAACTTGTAGGCTATGGCGTAGCGAGGGCTCCGCGCCTTGGTCCCCAGCTTCTGCCAGAGAGAAAGGTCGTTCACCTTGATGACGATCCCGTCTATTTCGTAGGGAAG
>JAADCO010000042.1 GCA_013154385.1 Thermodesulfobacteriota bacterium | reverse complement strand
CCCGCAATCTTCCCTTCCCACGTGGCACACGCGCGGCCAAACCCCGCTTAGCCCGTGCCTTTCGATGAAGGACTCCATGAACGCCACCCGCGGGGCGTAGGCCTCGAGGAGATGGATCTCAAGCTCCGGCCGGGCGATCTTCACCACGAGCCCCGGGATGCCGGCGCCGGTGCCGAGGTCTGCGGCCGGCGAAAGGTCGGGCAGATGGGCGGCGAGGAAGAGGGAATCCAGGAAAGGCCCGCGGAGCCTCTCCTCCACCCCGCGCACGGCGGTGAGATGGAGCTCTTCGGCGTGTTCCTCGAGGGCCTCGGCCAGGGCCACGAGCCGCGCCCAGAACGGGGCTGGATCAAGGCCAAAGGGACGCAGGCGCTCCCTGAGAAAGGAAAGGGCCTCGGAATAGGGCATCAGGCCGCTTGCTCTTGGGTTTCCTCGCTGCTTGCTTCCCGGGCTTGCTTGTGGGCCAGGGCCGCTTCCACGAAGGCCACGAAGAGGGGATGCGGCTCCATGGGCCGCGAGCGGAACTCCGGATGGAACTGGCAGCCCAGGAACCAGGGATGGTCTTCAGGCCTCAGCTCGACGATCTCCACCAGCTCTCCGTCGGGTGAGATTCCGCTGATGACCAGGCCCTTTTCCGTGAGGACGTCCCGGAATTCGTTGTTGAACTCGTAGCGATGCCGATGGCGCTCGAAGATCTCGTCCTTCTGATAGGCCTGGTGCGCCAGGGTCCCCTCCACCAGGCGGCAGGGATAGGCCCCGAGCCGCATGGTGCCGCCCTTTTCCGTGTGCTCGTCGCGCACCTCGACCTTCTGCGTGCGGTAGTTGAACCATTCCCGCATGAGATAGATCACCGGGTAGGGTGTCTCCGGGTCGAACTCCGTGGAGTTGGCCTTCTCGAGCCCGGCCACGTGGCGCGCGAACTCGATGACCGCAAGCTGCATCCCCAAACAGATGCCGAAGAAGGGGATGCGGTGTTCGCGGGCGTAGCGGATGGCGATGATCTTGCCCTCGATGCCGCGGGTGCCGAAACCTCCGGGCACGAGCACGCCGTCAACGCCTTCGAGCATCTGCGGGATGCTGTCGGTGGTGATCTCCTCGGAGTCGAGATAACGGATGTTGACCTTGGTGCGGGAGGGGATGCCTCCGTGCACCAGGGCTTCGTGGAGCGACTTGTAGGAGTCCTTGAGATGGACGTACTTGCCGACCACGGCGATGGTCACTTCCTGCTTGGGGTTCTTGAGGCGCCAGACGAGGTCCTCCCACTCCTTGAGGCGCGGTTCGCGGGTCCAGATGTTGAGGAGGTCGATGATCTTTTCGTCGAGCTTTTCCTTGTGGAAGATGAGGGGGATCTCGTAGATGCAGTCCACGTCCTTGGCCGTGATGACCGCGTCTTCTTCCACGTTGCAGAAGAGGGCGATCTTGCGCTTGACCTCCGGGGGCAGGAAGCGCTCGGTGCGGCAGAGCAGGATGTCGGGCTGGATGCCGATGGCCCGAAGCTCCTTGACGCTGTGCTGGGTGGGCTTGGTCTTGAGTTCTCCGGCGGTCTTGATGTAGGGCACGTAGGTGAGGTGGATGTAGAGGGTGTTTTCCCGCCCGAGATCCGCGCGCATCTGCCGGATGGCCTCAAGGAAGGGCAGGCCCTCGATGTCGCCCACGGTGCCGCCGATCTCCACGATGGCGATGTCGATCTCGTTTCCGGCGAGCTGGAGGATGGAGGCCTTTATCTCGTCGGTGATGTGGGGGATGATCTGGACCGTGCCTCCGAGATAGTCCCCCCGGCGCTCCTTCATGATGACCGAATAGTAGATCTTGCCCGAGGTAAAGTTGTTCTTCTGGCTCATCTTGGCGGAGGTGAAGCGCTCGTAGTGCCCGAGATCGAGGTCTGTCTCCGCCCCGTCGTCGGTGACGTAGACCTCGCCGTGCTGAAAGGGGTTCATGGTGCCGGGGTCCACGTTGATGTAGGGGTCGAGCTTCTGGAGGGTCACGGTGAGGCCGCGGGCCTCGAGCAGGGTGCCGATGGCTGCCGCGGCCAGCCCCTTGCCCAGGGAGGAGAGCACCCCTCCGGTGACGAAGATGAACTTGGTGTGGAGCTTATGTCTGCGAGGCATGGAGCACTCCTTTCTTTCACTTAGCTTTGATGGAGACCTCGGCCAAGATACGTTCGTTCCTGGCGTCCACCAACCTGATGCGGTCTATCTCTTCGGCCTTCAGTTTCTCGGGAAGGGTGACCACGAAGGTGGCTCCCTCAAGGGTCCCGATCTCCTGCAGGAGACCGTCTTTCGTCCCCACCAGGACCACGGTTTGCGGGAGGGCCCGATCCAGCTTGACGATGAGGACCTGCGAGCCGTCTCCCCTCTCCTTGAGGATCACCCGCCCGGATACGCCCTGCACCACGGGTTCGAGGTCCCACTCCCCGAGGACCACGGTCTTCCCCTTCTCCGCCCGCAGGGAGAGGAGGTAGAACACCACCACCACGAAGAGGAGATAGACCAAACCGCGCGAGATTCGATTCACGCTTCCACTATATTCGCCTGCCGGACCTCTTCAAGTTTTTTTCCCGGCGCGGGTTTTGCACAATTTCGTCAAAATTAAGAGGCCGCAAATAACAAACTTGTAAAATTATACCCGCTCCGCGCGCGGTTTGCTTTCCGTAAGTCTGCTACTTGTCGTTGGTTGGCCCCTGGTCTCGCCTTTGCAAATTAACTTCCGTTGCGAAACGAAAAATTACAAAACTGTCAGGAGGGGCTTCATGATCAACACGGGTGATACCGCGTTCCTCATGATCTGTGCGGCTTTGGTCTTTCTCATGACACCGGGTCTGGCCATGTTCTACGGCGGGCTCGTGCGGCGCAAGAACGTGCTCGGCACCGCCATGCAGAGCTTCATCCTCATCGGCATCATCGGGCTCGAATGGATCTACCTCGGCTACACCCTCTCCTTCGGCCCGGACATCGGGGGCTTCATCGGCGGGCTCAAGTACCTGGCCTTGAAGGGCGTCGGTCAGGAGCCCCATCCGGATTACGCTTCCACCGTGCCGCATCTCGTCTTCATGATCTACCAGTGCATGTTCGCCATCATTACCCCGGCCCTGATCACCGGGGCCTTTGCCGAAAGGATGCGCTTTATCCCCTTTCTCATCTTCAGCCTCCTCTGGGCCATCCTGGTCTACAACCCCGTCTGCCACTGGATCTGGGGCGGCGGTTTCCTGGCGAAGAAGGGCGTTCTCGACTTCGCCGGCGGGCTGGTGGTGCACCTTACCTGCGGCGTGGCGGCCCTGGCTGCGGCCCTGGTGGTTGGTCCGCGGAAGGGCTTTGGGCGTGAAAGCTTCGTGCCCCACAACCTCCCTCTGACCCTCCTCGGCACCGGGCTCCTCTGGTTCGGCTGGTTCGGTTTCAACGGCGGTTCGGCGCTCGCGGCGAGCGGTTTGGCGGCCAGCGCCTTTGTGGCCACGCATCTTGGCGGCCTTTGCGGGATGCTCATGTGGGTCTTCGTGGAATGGATCCATCGCGGCAAGCCCACCACCTTGGGGGCGGCCAGTGGGGCCATTGCGGGGCTCGCCACCATCACCCCGGCGGCGGGTTTCGTGGGGCCGAACTCCGCCGTGGCCATCGGCCTCATCGCCGGTCTCGTGTGCTATCTGGCCGTGCTCCTCAAGAACAAGCTCCGCTACGACGACAGCCTCGACGTGGTGGGCATCCACGGGGTAGGCGGTCTTGTCGGCACCCTCTGCGTGGGGATCTTTGCCTCCAAGGCGGTTAACCCCTCCGGAGCCAACGGCCTCCTTTTCGGCAACGCCTCCCTTCTCGGCACGCAGATCTTCGGCATCGTGGTCGTGGGCCTCTACACCCTGGTGGTGACCTTCGTGCTCCTCAAGCTCGTGGACGCCCTGTTCGGCCTGCGCCTGCCCCTTGAGGACGAAGTGGCGGGCCTTGACCTTTCCGAGCACAGCGAAGAGGCCTACAACTTCTAAAATCAAGTTTCCCGCGCCCTCCGCCGAAGAGAATCCTGATTCCCTTTGGTGGAGGGCGTTTCCTTGTTAGCCAAGTCTTTCGGGGCCGCCCTTGTGGGCATCAAGGCCCTGCCGGTGGAAGTAGAGGTTGATATCTCCCACGGGCTTCCCGGCTTCAGCCTGGTGGGCCTTCCGGACAACGCGGTCAAGGAGAGCCGCGAGCGTCTGCGGGCGGCCATCAGGAACGCCGGCTTCGATTTCCCCACCCAGAAGATCACCGTCAACCTGGCCCCGGCGGACGTGCGCAAGGAAGGAAGCGGCTTCGACCTCCCTCTGGCCGCGGCCCTCCTCGGGGCCACGCGCGTCCTTCCGGAAGAGGCCCTGGCGCAGACGCTCTTCTGCGCGGAGCTCTCTCTTGACGGGAGCCTCAAGAAGGTGCGCGGCATCCTGCCCGTGGCTTTGCTGGCCAAGGAGCTCGGTTTCCGGCTGGTGCTCGCGCGGGCCGACGCGCGCGAGGCCGCTTTGGTGAAGGGGCTTGAGGTCTGGCCGGCGGATTCCCTGGCCCAAATGGTGGCCCTCCTCCGCGGTGAGGAAGCCCCCTCTCCGGTGGAGGAACCAGAACTCCACGGGGAAGACGAGCCCCTTGAGGAC